>NZ_JBEXTX010000037.1:0-65538 GCF_040614175.1 Amycolatopsis sp. NPDC006131 | reverse complement strand
GACCAGGTCAAGCCACGCTTTCCCGGCTTGACGCGGTGTCTCGGCAACCGAACACTGAAAGATCGGGTTCGGAAGGGGCAGATCCGGGCGTAGCGAAGCGAAGCCGGCGCTTCCAGCCGCGCGCAGCGCAGATACGCGCGTAGCGCCCCCTAAGAACCCAAGTACCGCAGAACAGCCAGCACCCGCCGGCTGTACCCGGAGGTATGACTCAACCGCAGCTTGTCGAAGATCGCGTTCACGTGCTTCTCCACCGCGGACTGCGACACGTACAGCTCGGCCGCGATGCCGGCGTTCGTGTGCCCCTCGGCCATCTTCGCCAGCACCTCGCGTTCCCGGGCGGTCAGCGTCGCGAGCGGGTCGGCGTGCGTGGTGCGCGCCAGCAGCCGCCGGACGACCTCCGGGTCGAACGCCGCCCCGCCGGATCCGACCCGCTCCAGCGCGTCGAGGAACTCGCCGACCTGCATCACCCGGTCCTTGAGCAGGTACCCGACCCGCCCGCCGTCGTCGGTGATCAGCTCCGTCGCGTACCGCTTCTCCACGTACTGCGACAGCACCAGCACCCCGACGTCCGGCCAGCGCCGCCGGATCTCCAGCGCCGCCCGCAGGCCCTCGTCGGTGTGGTCGGGCGGCATCCGGATGTCCGTCACCACCACGTCCGGCTGCTCCCGGGACACCTCGTCGAGCAGCTCCGTCGCGTTGCCGACCGCGGCGAGCACCTCGTGGCCCTCCTCGGCGAGCAGCCGGATCAGGCCTTCCCGCAGCAACGTCGAGTCCTCGGCCAGGATCACGCGCACGGCAGCTCCGCCCGCACGACCGTCGGCCCGCCGGCCGGACTGTCCACAGTGAACACGCCATCGGCCGCGCCGACCCGCCTGGCCAGGCCGGACAGCCCGTTGCCCGCGACCCGAGCGCCGCCGACGCCGTCGTCGGTGATCGTCACGCCGACCATCCTGCCCGTCCGCGCCACCGCGATCTCGATGCGGCTCGCCGCCGCGTGCTTGATCGCGTTCGTCACCGCCTCCGACGCCACGAAGTACGCCACCGTCTCGGTCGCCGGATCCAACCGCTCCTCCAGCGTGTACGAGAGCGCGACCGGCAGGCTCGACCGCTCGGCCAGCGCCTCCAGCGCCGTGCCCAGGCCGCCTTCGTCCAGCGCGATCGGGTACACGCGCCACGCCACGTCCCGCAGTTCCTGCAGCGCCAGCTGCGTCTCCTCGTGCGCCTGCCGCAGCAGCGCCTCCGCCCGCTCCGGGTCCTTCGCGCGGCGGGCGCGGCCGAGCAGCATGCCCAGCGACACGATCCGCTGCTGCACCCCGTCGTGGATGTCGCGTTCGATCCGCCGCCGCTCGTCGTTCACCGCCTCGACGACCTCGGCGCGGCTGTGGGTCAGCGCGTCGACCCGCCGCTGCAACCGTTCCTGCTTGGTGGGGCCGAAGAAGTGGTGCGCCAGCGTGCGTTCCAGCGCGCCGACCCCGATGAGCCCCTGCACCGCGAGGAACACCAGCAACGCGCCCATCAGCAGCAGCCCGGGCACGTCGTACCAGTCCTGGTCGTCGCCGAGCGGCTGCCCGCTCACCAGCCGCCACACCGTGATCACGGCCGTCGCCAGGCCGAGCCCGATCAACGCGAAGACCCCCGCGCCGAGGCCACCCGCGACGCTGCGGGACGCCAGGTACCGCAGCGCCCGCGAGTCGCGGTAGTCGTCCGAGGTGGGGTAGTCGAGGTAGCGCCGCAGCCGCGACCGTTCCCGCTCGGCGAACCAGCGCGTGGCCCGGAACACGGCGGGGCGCGCGGCGGGCACGGCGAGGGCGAGGGTCGCCAAGACGACGAAGGCCACCTCGGCGAACGCGCTGAGCGCGCCGAGCGCCAGCCCCGCCGTCACCCGCATCGCGCGGCGCAGGTCCACTGTGGGCACAACCCGAGGTTAGCGGGGTTCCGGCAGGCCGGTACTGAGGTTTTCCGCAGGATGATCGGGTGCCGCGCCCCATGTTCGGACGACGCCCGAAAACCTAGCTTCGAAGTATGGATCTCCAACTCGCACAGGCCGAACCGCTCGGGGGACTCGCCGGCTGGGCCGTCTCGCTCATGGAATCGCTCGGCGGACCGGGCGCGGCCATCATCGTCGGCCTGGACAACCTCTTCCCGCCCATCCCGAGCGAGCTGGTGCTGCCGCTCGCCGGGTTCTCCGCGGGCCAGGGCACGTTCAGCCTGCTCGAAGCGCTGGCCTGGACCACCTTCGGCTCGGTGGCCGGCGCCGTCATCGTCTACTGGCTGGGCGCGCTGCTCGGCCGCGACCGGACCCGCGCGCTGCTGCTGCGCATCCCGCTGGTCAAGGCCTCCGACTTCGACCGCACCGAGGCGTGGTTCGCCAAGCACGGCACGAAGGCGGTGTTCTTCGGCCGGATGGTGCCGATCTTCCGCAGCCTGATCTCACTGCCCGCCGGGATCGAGCGGATGCCGTTCGGCCGGTTCCTCGTGCTCACCACGCTGGGCAGCCTGATCTGGAACACGATCTTCGTCGTCGCCGGCTACCTGCTCGGCGCGAACTGGCACGTGGTGGACCGCTACGCCGGCTTCTTCCAGTACGCGGTGATCGGCGCCGTCGCGATCGCGCTCGCCGTGTTCGTCATCACCCGGCTGCGTGACCGCGTCCGGACGTGAACACGGAGCCGCCCTCCCTGGGGGCAGGGGAGGGCGGCTCCGCTCGGGGGCGTCAGGCGGCCTGGGCCACGGGGGTGGTGGCCGGCGCCAGCGCCAGGTCGAGGACCTCACGGACGTTCGACACCGGGTGCACGTCGAGCTGGGCCAGCACGTCCGCGGGGACGTCGTCGAGGTCCGGCTCGTTGCGCTGCGGGATGATCACGGTCTTGATCCCGGCCCGGTGCGCGGCCAGCAGCTTCTGCTTGACCCCGCCGATCGGCAGGACGCGGCCGGTCAGCGACACCTCGCCGGTCATCGCCACGTCGGACCGCACCACGCGGCCGGACAGCAGCGACGCCAGCGCCGTGGTCATCGTGATCCCGGCGCTCGGCCCGTCCTTCGGCACCGCGCCCGCTGGGACGTGGACGTGCACGCCCCGGTCCTTCAGGTCGCCGACCGGGAGTTCCAGCTCGGCGCCGCGGGACCGCAGGTAGGACAGCGCGATCTGCACCGACTCCTTCATCACGTCACCCAGCTGCCCGGTGACCGTGAGCCCGGAGCTGCCCGACTCGGGATCGGCCAGCGACGCCTCGATGTAGAGGACGTCCCCGCCCGCGCCCGTGACGGCCAGGCCGGTCGCCACACCCGGGGTCGCGGTCCGCTGCGTCGACGCGGGCAGCGCTGACTCCGGCAGGTGCCGCGGACGTCCGAGGTAGCCCTCCAGGTCCGCCGCGTCGACGGTCACCGGCAGCGTCGCCTCGTCCAGCGCGACCCTGGTCGCGATCTTGCGCAGCACCTTCGCGATGGTCCGGTTCGCGTTGCGCACGCCCGCCTCGCGGGTGTACTCGGCGGCGATCCGGCTCAGCGCCGCGTCGGTGAACCGCACGTCGTCCCGGCCCAGGCCGGCCCGCTCCAGCTCACGCGGCAGCAGGTGGTCGCGGCCGATGACGACCTTCTCGTGCTCGGTGTAGCCGTCCAGCGTCACCAGCTCCATCCGGTCCAGCAGCGGGCCGGGGATGGTCTCCAGCGCGTTGGCCGTGGCGAGGAACACCACGTCCGACAGGTCCAGCTCCACCTCGAGGTAGTGGTCGCGGAACGTGTGGTTCTGCTCGGGGTCGAGGACCTCCAGCAGCGCCGCGGTCGGGTCGCCGCGGTAGTCGGCGCCCACCTTGTCCACCTCGTCCAGCAGCACGACCGGGTTCATCGAGCCGGCCTCCTTGATGGCGCGGACGATGCGGCCGGGCAGCGCGCCGACGTAGGTGCGCCGGTGGCCGCGGATCTCCGCTTCGTCCCGGACACCGCCGAGCGCGACGCGGACGAACTTCCGGCCCATCGCCTTCGCGACCGACTCGCCGAGCGAGGTCTTGCCCACACCGGGAGGGCCGACCAGCGCCAGCACGGCTCCGGAGTGACGGCCGCCCACCTGCCCCTGGCCGGTCTCGGCGCGACGGGCGCGCACGGCCAGGTACTCGATGATGCGTTCCTTCACGTCGTCCAGGCCCGCGTGGTCGGCGTCGAGCACCGCTCGCGCCGCGGCGATGTCGTGGACGTCGGTGGTCCGGTCGTTCCAGGGGATTTCCAGGACGGTGTCCAGCCAGGTGCGGATCCAGCCGCCCTCCGGCGAGGCGTCGGAGGTGCGCTCCAGCTTGTCCACCTCGGCCAGCGCGGCCGTGCGGACGTGCTCGGGCAGGTCGGCCTGCTCCACGCGGGCGCGGTAGTCGTCCTGGTCGGCGGTGCCGTCGAGCTCACCGAGCTCCTTGCGGATCGCCTCCAGCTGGCGGCGCAGCAGGAACTCCTTCTGCTGCTTCTCCATGCCCTCGGCGACGTCCTTGCGGATGGTGTCGGTCACCTCGAGCTCGGCCAGGTACTCCCGGCTCCACTCCAGCGCCTTCTCCAGCCGCGCCGCGACGTCGAGCGTGGCCAGCAGCTCCAGCTTCTGGTCGGTGCTCAGGAACGGCGAGTTGCCCGCGAGGTCGGCGACCGCGGACGGGTCCTCGACCTGCTGCACCGCGTCGATCATCTGCCAGCCGCCGCGCTGCTGGAGGATCGAGATCACGACGGTCTTGTACTCGGCGGCCAGCGCGCGCGCCTGCTCGCCGACGACTTCGGCGACCGGCTCGGCGTACGCCCAGCGGGCGGCGCCGGGGCCGTCGCCGTTCTCGCCGACGCGGGCGCGCCGGGTGGCGCGCAGCAGGACGGCGGCCTTGCCACCGGGGATCCGGCCGACGCGCTCGATGGTCGCGACGGCGCCCAGCTCGGCGTACTCCCCGTGCACCCGCGGGACGATCAGGACCTCGGCCTGCGTGGACGGCAGCGACCGGATGCCCGGGAACGACGGCGTGCTCGGTGCCTTGCTCTGCGCGGAGTCGACCGCGGCGCGAGTTTCGGCGTCGTCGAGCTCGAGCGGGACGATCATGCCGGGCAGCACGACGTCGTCGTCGAGGGGCAGTACGGGGAGGAGCCTGGTGTCGGTCATCTTGTTGCTCCCTACCTGGTTGAGTCTGCCTAGCTCAACTTTCTGGCGGCCGGGTTTGTTTCCGCAGGTAGTTCGCTTGGAGCGGACGGCTTCCGGGAATAAACCGGGGCACGTCCGGCAGCGGTTCCAGGTGCCGGGACTGAGATGATCGTCGCATTGCCGGGAACGTTTTCCCGGGTGTAACCGGGGAAACCACGCTCAGTCATCGCTTCCGGTAATCCCGATCTCGATTGAATCGCGATCAATGCGGAGGAGTGCAGCGCGACGGCTCGCGGGGAGCTCGTCGTAGCCGGGCGTGACGCTTAACGCTGACTACCGGGAGCGATCGCCGGAAAGATCTCGCTCACCCGTAAGTCTCCGCTGGTCGCCGTAGTTGGCACGTTGTTAACTATGGGGTGATGTCATGGCGGCCGGAAAGAGGCTGAAGTACGCCCTCCGGGGTACAGTGATCCCCTCATTCGCACCGAGATCACCGTCTCGTGCGCGAGTGGGTGCAGGCGTGCGCGCTGGGGCGAATGGGTGGAAGGAGGTTGCATGCCGGACTCCGATGGCAGGCCCGACGGCCCCATCCCGGCGGCAGCCGCCGGTTCTGGTGGTGCCGAGGCGCGGGCGGACGAGCGCCGCTTCCGGGTCTACACGCTGACCGTGTTCTCCGTCGGCGTGCTGACCGCCGCCGCCGTGTCGCTGTGGCTGCCGTTCCACGGCTCGGCGAAGCTGTGGTGGATCGGCCCGGTGCTGGCCCTGTCGTTCCTGCTCGCCGAGCAGCTCGGCATCAACGTCGACGTCCGGTCCGGCATCTCCTGGACCATCTCGTTCACCGAGATCCCGCTGGTCATCGGCTTCTTCGTGGCGCCGTTCGAAGTGGTGCTCGCGGCGCACCTGGTCGCCGGGATCAGCACGCTCGTGGTCCGCCGCGTCTCCGGGCGCGTGCTCTACAACGCAGGCGCGTTCCTGCTGGAGATCACCAGCGCGTTCGCCGTGGCCGGCCTGGTCGAGCGGATCATGGGCACCACCGAGATGACGTGGCCTGCTGCCCTCGCCGGCACCCTGACCGCGCCGCTGACCAGCACGCTGCTGGCGCTGGCCGCCGTCCGGGTGCTGCGCCGCCGGATGCGGATCGGCACCGCGCTGCGGCTCACCGGCCGCATCCTGGTCGTCGGGTTCGTCAACGCCTCGGTCGGCCTGAGCGGCTACCTGGTGATCGCCGGCACGGCCAACGCGTGGCCGCTGGTGCTCGCCGTCTTCGCCGGGCTGTCCGCGCTCTACTGGGCCTACTCCGACCTGCTGCGCGAGCAGCGGGACATGGAAGCGCTCTCCGACGTCAGCCTGATGGTCGCGCGCTCCGGCCAGCAGGCCGCCGCGCGCCCGGCCAGCGGCGCCGACGACCTCGCCGCAGGCGTGAACGTCAGCGAGTGGGAGACCATCGCCGAGCGGATCAAGGACCAGCTCTCCGCGGGCCGCGTGGTGCTGCGGCTGCGCCTGGAGCCGACCGCGGACATGCGTGCGGTCGTCGCGGGGGAGCCGATGCCGTCGGCCGAACTGCCCGCCGACGACCCGATGCTGCGGCTGCCCGGCTCGCACGTGCGGCACTTCCGCATCACCGAGGCCAACAGCGACATCGCGGGCGGACTGCTCAACCGCGGCGCGCAGGAGGCGCTGGTGGTGCCGCTGCGCAGCGCGAACCAGCTGCTCGGCGTGGTCGAGGCGCACGACCGGCTGTCCCGCTGGCGCGGCTTCGGCAAGTACGACGTCCAGCTGCTCGGCACCATGGCCAGCCACCTGGCGACCGCGCTGGACAACCGCCGCCTGCTCGCCACCCTGCGCCACGACGCCTACCACGACCCGCTCACCGGCCTGCTGAACCGGCCCGGCTTCCGGCAGGTCGCGCGCGAGCCGCTGGCCGAGCACAGCGCCTCCGCCGACGCCGCGGTGCTGCGCATCGACCTGGACGTGTTCTCCGCGGTCAGCGACGCGCTCGGCTACGCGTGGGCGGACCGGATGGTGGTCGCCGCCGGGCGCCGCCTGCGTGACGCGCTCGGCCCGGACGTGCCGCTGGCCCGCCTGGAGGGCGCGTCGTTCGCAGCGCTGCTCACCGGCGTGCGCGGCCAGGGGGTGCACGAAGCGGCCGAGCGGCTGCGCTCGCAGCTGTCCGTGCCGTACCCGGTCGACCGGCTGACGGTCGAGGCGAACGCGATGGTCGGCTACGCATCCACGGCCGACGACGACACCCTCGACCCGGGCGACGTGGACGCGCTGCTGCAGCGGGCCGACGTCGCCGTGCGGGCCACCCGCGGCGGCGAGGAGGTTCGCGGGTACGTGCCCAGCATGGGCCAGATCTTCCTGCGCCGGTTCCAGATGGTCACCCAGTTCCGGCAGGCCATCGAGGAGGGCCAGGTCAGCGTCCACTACCAGCCGAAGGTGTCGCTGCCGAGCAAGCAGGTCCTCGGCGTGGAGGCGCTGGTGCGCTGGCAGCACCCCGAGTTCGGCCGGCTCGACCCGGACGAGTTCGTGCCCGCGGTCGAGGCTGCCGGCCTGGTCGGCGTGCTGACCGGGTTCGTGCTGGAGCAGTCGCTGATCCGAGTCCGCAAGTGGATGGACGAGGGGCTGCGGATCTCCGTCGCGGTCAACCTGTCGGTGCGGAATCTGGCCGACGAGGACTTCCCGGCGAAGGTCGTGGAGGCGCTGCGGAAGTTCGACGTGCCGCCCGAGCTGCTCACGTTCGAGCTGACCGAGTCCGGCGTGATGGCCGATCCGCAGAAGGCGCTGCCGATCCTGCGCGAACTGCACGCGCACGGCATCGTGCTGGCGGTCGACGACTTCGGCACCGGCTACTCGTCGCTGGCCTACCTGCGGCAGCTGCCGGTGGACGAGGTCAAGATCGACAAGAGCTTCGTCCTCGGCATGGGCACGGACCTCGGCGACCTGGCGGTCGTCCGGTCGATCGTCGAGCTCGGCCACTCGCTGGGCCTCGCGGTCGTCGCGGAGGGCGTCGAGGAGGACGTCGCGCGGGACCAGCTGGAGGCGATGGGCTGCGACGTCGCCCAGGGCTACCTGATCTCCCGCCCGCTGGCCGAGGACCGCCTGGAGGCCTGGTTGCAGGCCCGGACGGCCCGGTCGGTGGGGCGCAAGATGGAGACAGTGCTGACGCTCCTGACGTAAAAGGGACCCCCCTGCGCGACCCCTCCGGCGGACGATGTAATCTCTTCGAGGCTTCAACGTTCAGACGTTGGAACTCGCCCCAATAGCTCAGTCGGCAGAGCGTCTCCATGGTAAGGAGAAGGTCTACGGTTCGATTCCGTATTGGGGCTCGGTGGTCAGCAGGCCGCTCCGCTTCGGCGGGGGAGCCTGAAGGCCGGTCAAGGCGGTGTAGCTCAGTCGGTAGAGCAAGCGGCTCATAATCGCTGTGTCGCCGGTTCAAGTCCGGCCACCGCTACGCGGATGGGCGAGCTATGCTCACAGACTGCGTGAGCCGAGTCCGCTTCGCCATTGCACCGGGGGCCGGACCCCCGGACCCCCGCCAGGGGGCTAGCCCCCTGGACCCCCACCCAGGGTGACTTGGAAGGCCAGGTTGCCGGTGGGGGGTTCGTTGTGTAGAGAAAGGCTTTGCTGTGGCTGCCACCGACGTGCGACCGAAGATCACGCTGGCGTGCGAGGTCTGCAAGCACCGCAACTACATCACCAAGAAGAACCGGCGCAACGACCCGGATCGCCTGGAGATGAAGAAGTTCTGCCCGAACTGCGGTACGCACCGGGTTCACAAGGAAACCCGCTGACGCCAGCACCCCAGGTTTCGACGAAGGCCGCTCCGGTTCGCCGGAGCGGCCTTCGTGCTTTCCGGGGCCCGGCCAGGTAGAGCCCGCCGGACAGCATCACGGCGCCGAAGATCGCGTGCCCCAGCGCCGTCGGCCCGGCGGCAGCGCCGGGTCAGCCAGCTCGACCTCGCGCTGCTCGTGGGTCCTCGACCGGGCTGCTGCGCCAGTTCCGGATCACCGGCGAAGCGGGACTGCGGTCCCTCCGCGAGGAGGTCAGCGGCTGTCCCCTGCCCGACGGCGCGGGGCCGTCACGCACCGGCAACCCGACGGCGCTGTCCACGCTCGCCGGGTGGGTAGGCTGCTCGGGTGCCTTTGGACCCCTCGTTCGTCGGGCGGACGTACCCGCCGGACTCAACCTACGAAGTCGGCCGCGAGAAGATCCGCGAGTTCGCCACCGCGATCGGCGACGCCAACCCGCTCTACACGGATCCGGAGGCGGCCCGCGCGGCCGGCTACCCGGACGTCATCGCGCCGCCCACCTTCCTCACGGTGATCAACCTCGACGCGATCAACGCCATCGCGAACGACCCGGAGCTGGGGCTGGACTACAGCCGGATGGTGCACGGCGACCAGGCCTTCGGCTACACGCGCCCGGTGCACGCCGGCGACCGGCTCCGCATCACCACGACGGTCGAGGACATCATGGCCAGGGCGGGCAACGACTTCCTGACCGTGCGCGGCGAGGTCGTCGACGCCGACGGTCAGCTCGTGTGCACGACGCGCGCGCAACTCGTCGTGCGGGGAGAGGGGGCCTGATGACGTACGAGAAGGGCACCGAGCTGCCGCCGCTGCAGGTGCACGTCACGCGCGACCAGCTGGTCCGGTACGCGGGCGCGTCACTGGACTTCAACCCGATCCACTGGAACGAACGGTTCGCCAAGGAGGTCGGGCTCCCGGACGTGATCGCGCACGGGATGCTGACGATGGCGCTGGGCGGCCGGCTCGTCACGGACTGGCTCGGCGATCCGGGCAAGCTGGTCGAGTACAGCGTCCGCTTCACCAGGCCCGTCGTGGTCTCGCCAGACGGCGCGGACGTCGAGTTCACCGGCAAGGTCGCGGAGGTCCGCGAGGACGGCACCGCCCGCGTGGACATCACGGCCAAGTTCGACGGCAAGACGGTGCTCGGGAAGGCCCAGGCCGTCGTCCGCTGACGTGCATCCCAAACTGGTACCGTAGTGGTATGACGAAGCAGATCGCCGTTCGTCTCCCCGACGACCTGGTGTCCTTCATCGACCACGTGGTGGAGGAGGGCGGCGCCGCGAGCCGTGCCGAGCTGGTGTTCCGCGCCCTGGAGCGGGAGCGCCGGCGCCTGCTCGCGGAGCGCGACATCGCCCTGCTGACGGGCGGCGTGCCGGACGATCTCGCCGGGATCGAGGAGCACGCCGCCCCGCTGGACGACCTGGACTGATGCGCCCGATCCACCTCGCCCGGCTCGACAAGGTCCGGCCGGTGCTGGTGCTGACCCGCGAGCTGGTCCGCCCGCACCTGACCCGCGTCACGATCGCCCCCGTGACGAGCACGATCCGCGGCCTGTCCACCGAGGTGCGGGTCGGCAGCCGCAACGGCCTGGACCACGAAAGCGTCGTCAGCTGCGACAACATCCAGACGATCCGCAAGTCGGCGCTGGGCAAGCAGATCGGCCGCCTGATGCCCGACCAGGAGCGCGAACTGACGGAAGCGATCCGCCTGGCCTTCGACCTCGACTGAGGACGCACGCGAACCGATGCCGCGTCAATCCACCAGATCCAGCACCACGTCCGCCATCCCACGCTCCCCGACCGCGTTGGGATGCAGCTCCATCGCCGGCGAGGACGGCACCACGTCCTCGACCCACTTGACCCGCGCCTTGGCGCACATGTCCTTCCCTTTGGACGGCGTCGCCGTGTCCGCGTACCCGGCCTGGCCCGCCTTCGCCTCCGCGGCCAGCATCGAGTTCAGCCGGGCGAGCGAGGTCCGCAGGTAGGCCACGTCCTCGGGCCCGATGGGCAGGAACGGCCAGCACCCGTTGCCGTCCGGCAGCGCCGTCGGGTAGCCCACCACGATCACCTGCGCCCGCGGCGCCCGCTCGTGGATCGCGGCCAGCGCGGCCCGCACCTTCGGCGCCGTCGCCTCGATCCGCTCCGCCAGCTGGTCCCGCCCGCCCGCGGTCAGCCGCGGCTTGCACAGCGACACCGTGCGGTTCGTCGTGAGGCAGTCGCGGGCGAGGCTCACCAGCCCGATGTCGTTGCCGCCGATCCCGAGCGTCACCAGCGTCGTGTCCGGTGTGACCGCGTCCAGCTGCGGCGGGTTCACCCCGTCCGGCGTGGTCTGCGGCTCCGACAGGTGCTGCGTCGTCGCCCCGCCGCAGCTCACGTCGGCGAACGACACCGGCCGCAGCTCGGCGGCGACGAGGTGCGGGTAGTTGTTGTCCGACCGCCTGCAGCCCGGCGGCGTGCCGGCCGGCGCTCCCGTCCGCGGCGCCGACGTGTAGGAGTCGCCCAGCGCGACGTACCGGCCGGTGCCGGGGCCGATCACCGAACCAGGGGGCTTCGGCGGCGCGGTGGACTCGCCGCGGTCGCTGCGCCAGTACACGACACCGGCGATCGCCGCCCCGACGAGCGCGGCCACCACCACCCCGATCAGCACCTTCTTCCCCACGCGCTACGGCTACCCCGAAAACGCCGAAGCGCCACTTCCGGCATGCGGAAGTGGCGCTTCGGTTGACTCGATCGGGTTACTTCGCCTCGGACAGCAGGGCGGCGATCCGCTCCACGCCCTCCACCAGGTCCGACTCGGCCAGCGCGTAGGAGAACCGGAAGTAGCCCGGCGTGCCGAACGCCTCGCCCGGCACCGCGGCCACGTCGGCCTCGCGCAGCATCAGGTCGGCCAGCTCCAGCGTGTCGGCCGGCTTCTCGCCGCGGATCTCCTTGCCGAGGAGCTCCTTGAACGACGGGTACGCGTAGAACGCGCCCTCCGGGGTCGGGCAGGTGACGCCCGGGATGTCCGACAGCAGCGAGACGATCTTCTTGCGGCGGACGTCGAACGCGGCGCGCATCTCGGCGACCACGTCCAGCGGCCCGGCGACGGCGGCCAGCGCCGCCCGCTGTGCGACGTTCGACACGTTGCCGCACAGGTGCGACTGGTAGCCCGTCGCGGCCTTGATCACGTCCTTCGGTCCGGCGATCCAGCCGACGCGCCAGCCGGTCATCGAGTAGGTCTTGGCGACGCCGTTGAGCACCAGGGTCCGGTCGGCCAGCTCGGGCACCACGACCGGCATCGAGTGGTTCTGCACGCCGTCGTAGGTCAGGTGCTCGTAGATCTCGTCGGTGATCACCCAGATGCCGTGCTCGAGGGCCCACTTGCCGATGGCCTCGATCTGCTCGCGGCTGTAGACCGCGCCGGTCGGGTTGGACGGCGAGTTGAACAGCAGCACCTTGGTGCGGTCGGTGCGCGCGGCCTCCAGCTGCTCGACGGTGACCCGGTATCCGGTCGACTCGTCGGCCGTGACCTGCACCGGCACACCGCCGGCGAGCTTGATCGACTCGGGGTAGGTGGTCCAGTACGGCGCGAGCAGCAGGACCTCGTCGCCCGGGTCGCACAGCGTGGCGAAGGCGGAGTAGACGGCCTGCTTGCCACCGTTGGTGACCAGGACCTGGCTGGGCTCGATGGCGAAGCCGGTGTCGCGCAGGGTCTTCGCCGCGATGGCCTCCTTCAGCTCGGGCAGGCCGCCGGCCGCGGTGTAACCGTGGTTGGCCCGGTCGTGGACGGCCTTCGCGGCCGCCTCCACGACGTAGTCGGGGGTGGGGAAGTCCGGCTGCCCCGCACCGAAGCCGATCACCGGGCGGCCCTGCGCCTTCAGCTCCTTCGCCTTCGCGTCCACGGCGAGGGTGGCCGACGGCGTGATGCCGGCGATCCGGGCCGAAATGCGGGAGCTGGCGGTGACGGTTGCGGGTGCGCTCATGGCCTTCATGTTCGCACGTCGCGTGTGTCGAGGAGCACGCGGGAGCCGTTCTGCGCCCCTCGGTTGCGGGCCCCTTCCGGGCTTGCCGTAGACTTCCGAACTTGGAACGTCCGGCGCCTGACCCCGCAGGGCATGCGGGGAGGGTCAAGGGCGTCCAGCGAGCGGCTGGATTGCTCGAAGGGGTGTAGCTCAATTGGCAGAGCAGCGGTCTCCAAAACCGCAGGTTGCAGGTTCAAGTCCTGTCACCCCTGCGTCGATGTAGGTGCCTTAGCGGAGGAGTGGTCGTGAGCGACAACGACGCCGGCGGCAAGGGCCAGGAGCAGGAGCCCAAGCGGGCTGCGCGTCCGGTCACGGCTGCGGCGCGGCGCGAACGTCGCGCCTCCGCGCGCCCTGCCGGCAAGGCGGCCAAGGACGGCGACAAGGCGCGTCCGTCGGGCAAGGCCTCGGCCGCTAGCCCGGTCACCGACGGCAAGGCCAAGGCGGGCGAGGTCAAGAAGGGTCGCGCGACCCCGAAGCGGACTCGCAAGGACAAGAAGCCGTCGCTGTTCGCGAGGCTGGTGCGGTTCATCCGCGAGGTGTGGGCCGAGCTGCGCAAGGTCATCTGGCCGACGCGCAAGCAGATGGTCACCTACACCACGGTCGTGCTGGTCTTCGTGGCCTTCATGGTCGCGCTGGTCTCGTTGCTGGACTTCGCGTTCCGCAAGGGCGTGTTCTGGCTGTTCGGCTGAGCGCGTCCCGCGGGCCGGCACGGACACGACAAGCGATCAAGTGAGAGGACGGAACGTGACCTCCGAGAACGGCGTCGCAGCCGGCGACGAGTACGACGAGCCGGTCGAGGCGGTGGCTGAGGACGAGGCCGTCGAGTCCGACCAGGACGCCGACGGCGCGGTCGCCGAACTCGACGCCGAGCCGGAAGAGGCCGCGGCCGACGACGAGCAGGCGGGCGACGAGGTGGCCGAGCCGGCCGCCGAGGCCGCGCCCGCCGAGGACGACGACGAGGACCCGGTCGAGAAGCTGCGCAAGGAGCTGCGCTCGCTCCCGGGCGACTGGTACGTCGTGCACTCCTACGCCGGGTACGAAAACAAGGTCAAGAACAACCTCGAGACCCGTACCCAGACGCTGGACGTCGAGGACTACATCTTCCAGATCGAGGTCCCGACCGAAGAGGTCACGCAGATCAAGAACGGCCAGCGCAAGGTCGTGCAGCAGAAGGTGCTGCCCGGCTACATCCTGGTCCGGATGGAGCTGAACGACGCCTCGTGGAGCGCGGTGCGCAACACGCCGGGTGTCACCGGGTTCGTCGGCGCGACCTCGAAGCCGTCGCCGCTGAGCATCGACGACGTGCTGAAGTTCCTGGCCCCGAAGGTCGAAAAGCCCGCCCCGGCGAAGGCCAAGGGCGAGGCCGCCTCGGCGGAGGCCGCGCTGGGCGCGCCCGCGGTCGAGGTCGACTTCGAGGTGGGCGAGTCGGTCACCGTCATGGACGGCCCGTTCGCGACGCTGCCCGCGACGATCAGCGAGGTCAACGCGGACGCGCAGAAGTTGAAGGTCCTGGTTTCGATCTTCGGCCGCGAGACGCCGGTCGAGCTGTCGTTCAACCAGGTCTCCAAGATCTGACGACCCAGTACACTGGATCGTTGGCCCTCGCGCGCAGGCAGGCGCGCGGGGTACTCGGTACTGAATAGGAACTAGGAATGCCACCCAAGAAGAAGAAGCTTGCAGCGATCATCAAGCTGCAGATTCAGGCGGGTGCCGCGAACCCGGCTCCGCCGGTCGGCCCCGCGCTGGGTCAGCACGGCGTCAACATCATGGAGTTCTGCAAGGCCTACAACGCCGCGACCGAGTCGCAGCGCGGCAACGTGGTGCCGGTCGAGATCTCCGTGTACGAAGACCGGTCGTTCGACTTCAAGCTGAAGACGCCGCCGGCCGCTCGGCTGCTGCTGAAGGCCGCGGGCATCGACAAGGGCTCGGCCGAGCCGCACAAGACCAAGGTCGCCAAGGTGACCTGGGACCAGGTGCGCGAGATCGCCGAGACCAAGAAGTCGGACCTGAACGCCAACGACATCGAGCAGGCGGCGAAGATCATCGCCGGCACCGCCCGGTCGATGGGCATCACGGTCGAATAGGTTCCGCACCGCGACTGCCAACGACATCGAGCAGGCGGCACAGTGCTGGTCAAAAGCAGCATCGCCGGCACCGCCCGGTCGATGGGCATCACGGTCGAGTAAGTCCCCCGGGACTGCAGTGGGAGAGCCAGGCGCTGGCTCGTACCACAACTGATCCACTTTCTAGCTAAGGACAGACATGGCAAAGCGCAGCAAGGCTTACCGCCAGACGGCTGAGCAGATCGACCGCGAGCGGCTCTACGCCCCGCTCGAGGCCGTCAAGCTGGCGAAGGAGCTCTCCAAGTCCAAGATGGACGAGACGGTCGAGGTCGCGATGCGCCTCGGCGTCGACCCCCGCAAGGCCGACCAGATGGTCCGCGGCACCGTGAACCTGCCGCACGGTACCGGTAAGACCGTCCGCGTCATCGCGTTCGCCGTCGGCGACAAGGCCGCGCAGGCCGAGGCCGCCGGTGCGGACGCCGTCGGCAGCGACGACCTGATCGAGCGAATCCAGGGTGGCTGGCTCGACTTCGACGCCGCTGTCGCGACGCCGGACCAGATGGCGAAGGTCGGGCGCATCGCCCGCATCCTGGGCCCGCGTGGCCTGATGCCGAACCCGAAGAGCGGCACCGTGACGCCCGACGTGGCGAAGGCGGTCACCGAGATCAAGGGCGGCAAGATCGACTTCCGTGTCGACAAGCAGGCCAACCTGCACCTGGTGATCGGCAAGTCGTCGTTCGACGTCGAGAAGCTGGTGGAGAACTATGCGGCCGCCCTGGACGAGATCCTGCGGGCGAAGCCGTCCGCCGCGAAGGGCCGCTACATCAAGAAGGTGGTCGTCTCGACCACCATGGGGCGCGGCATCCCGGTCGACCCCGCCCGGACGCGCAACCTCCTCGCCGAGGACGCGACTGTCTGACGGTAGTTTCGAGAGAAGGGCCCCGGCGCTGCTGCGCCGGGGCCCTTCGTCTATCGGCTGGTGGGAGTGTTGGGTGTCGGGCAGGTCCGCGGGCCCGGTTCGTGGCCGGTGATCAACCACTGGTCACCGACCTTGGTGATCACGAAAACGCCGAGCGCGGGTCCGCCGCTGATCTGGTAGTCGCAGGAATCGATCCGAGCCACCGTGCCCTGCACGGGCTGACTGCTGCCGAAGGGCAGCGAACCCGCGTAAGCCGTCATGTTCGTGACTTGCTTCTTCAGGTCCAGGACAGCTTCCCGGCAGTCGGGGTACTGGAGGTCCGTGGCGAACTTCTGCTGGGTGGCGGTCTCGAAGAGGCCGCAGGCCCGGTCGGGCTGGCCGTACGCGACCTGCTGGTAGACCTGGCGGGCAGCCTCGTAGGGGTTCACCGACAGGATCTCGTTGGTGTGGTACGTGCCACCGCCGGTCTGGGCGGCGGGTAGATCCGGATCGTCCTCGGGGAAGAAGTGGTTGTACGCCAGCTTGCCGGCGACGATCAGGACGATCAGGAACAGCAGTGCGGACAGCAGCTTCCCCGCCAGCCGTTTCGCCCACTTCGGTGCCCTGATCTTCGGGCCGGGCTGGGGGAGGGGCTGGAGCTGGCCGTACGGCGGTGGCGGAACGGGCGGTCCACCGTGCCCGGGCTGTGTGGGCGGGCCGTAGCCGGGCGCACTCTGCACCGGCGCACTCTGCACCGGCGCGTTCTGCGTCGGCACCAGGTCTCCGTTGCTCTGCCGCTGCGCCTCGGTGTAGCGGAGGAAGTCCTGGAACTGCTGGAACTGCTGGAACTGGCGCAGCTGCTCCGGATCGAGCTGCGGCTGGGCCGGTTCCACGGCCGAGCCACCCGCCGGCGGCTCGCCGCTGGGGTCCCGGGAAGGCTTGTCGGGCTGTTGGCCTGGTCGCTGCTCCACCACGCGCCCATGATGCCTGCCACCGGGTGGCCGAGTCATCACGGACCGCGTAACCAGGGGGCAGGCAAGCCGCCCGCGCAGGCCAGGTACTATGGACGACGGTTCTACCGAAGACCGCTGGTTCTTCACGCCGTCAGGCGCGAAGCGAAGTGCCCCGGAACAAGGAGGGGCGGCCCGCGCAGGAAGAACGAGGCCGCACACCCCTGGTGTGCCATACGCCCCGTGCTTGCTGCGCGTGGGCGTTTTCTTCTTCCCGGGACTCCTCGCACAAGGCGGTCAAACCAGCCAAGAGAGGAGGCGACCCATGGCGAAGCCGGACAAGGTGGCGGCCGTCGCCGAGATCGCGGACCACTTCCGCAGCAGCTCGGCCACCGTCATCACCCAGTACAACGGCCTCTCCGTGTCCCAGCTCAGCGAGCTGCGCCGCGCTCTCGGCACCAGTGCCAAGTACCGGGTTGCGAAGAACACCCTCGTGCAGCGGGCCGCGGAAGAGGCCGGCATCGAGGGTCTCCAGGATCTCTTCGTCGGCCCGACCGCGATCGCCTTCGTGCAGGGTGAGCCGGTCGACGCCGCGAAGGCCCTGAAGAACTTCGCCAAGGACAACGCCGCCCTGGTCATCAAGGGCGGCTACATGGACGGCCGCCCGCTGTCCGTCGACGAGGTCAACCAGATCGCCGACCTCGACAGCCGCGAGGTTCTCCTCGCCAAGGCGGCAGGCGCGTTCAAGGCCAAGCTGTCCCAGGCCGCGGCTCTGTTCCAGGCCCCGGCGTCCCAGGTCGCCCGCCTCGCGCAGGCCCTCGCGGACAAGCAGCAGGGCGACGAGGCACCCGCCGAGAGCTGAAGTAACCACCCACCCCGTACCACCCGTTAGGAAAGGAACGCCATCATGGCGAAGCTGAGCACCGACGAACTGCTCGACGCGTTCAAGGAGCTGACCCTGCTGGAGCTCTCGGACTTCGTGAAGAAGTTCGAGGAGACCTTCGACGTCACCGCCGCCGCGCCGGTCGCCGTCGCGGCCGCCGCCCCGGGTGCCGCCGCTGCCGGTGCCCCGGCCGAGGAGGAGAAGGACGAGTTCGACGTCATCCTCGAGGGTGCCGGCGACAAGAAGATCCAGGTCATCAAGGTCGTCCGCGAGGTCGTCTCCGGCCTGGGCCTGAAGGAGGCCAAGGAGCTCGTCGAGGGCGCCCCGAAGCCGCTCCTGGAGAAGGTCGACAAGGACGCCGCCAACGCGGCCAAGGAGAAGCTCGAGGCTGCCGGCGCCAAGGTCAGCGTCAAGTAGTCGCGAATTCCGCATCTCGAAAAAGGCGGGTCACCCGGTGGGTGGCCCGCCTTTTTCTCTTCACCTGGATTGTGGCTTGAAAAACTCATGAGTAACCTGCTCGGGACTTGACTCGTTGCACCTTGTTGACGCCGGGCAGGCGTGTGCCAGGGTGTTGATCCACGGCGTCGGAGCTGCGGGAGGTTCGATGGGTGCCGAGGTGGTCATCGAGGGTCTGACCAAGTCCTTCGGGCGGCAGACCATTTGGCGGGACGTGACCTTGACACTGCCTCCGGGTGAGGTGTCGGTCATGCTGGGCCCGTCGGGCACCGGAAAGTCGGTGTTCCTGAAGTCCATGATCGGGCTGCTCAAGCCCGACCGGGGCAGCTGCATGATCAACGGTGTCGACATCGTGCGGTGCAGCGAGCACAAGCTGTACGAAACGCGAAAATTGTTCGGAGTGCTGTTCCAGGACGGCGCGCTGTTCGGTTCCATGAACCTCTACGACAACGTCGCGTTCCCGCTGCGCGAGCACACCAAGAAATCCGAGACCGAGATCCGCCGGATCGTCCTGGAAAAGCTCGAGATGACCGGTCTGGCCGGTGCCGAGAAGAAGCTGCCCGGCGAGATTTCCGGTGGTATGCGCAAGCGCGCCGGCCTGGCCCGCGCCCTGGTGCTGGACCCGGAGATCATCCTGGTCGACGAGCCGGACTCCGGTCTGGACCCGGTCCGCACCACCTACATCTCGCAGCTGTTCATCGACGTGAACGCGCAGATCGACGCGACGTTCCTGATCGTCACGCACAACATCAACCTGGCCCGCACCGTGCCGGACAACCTGGGCATGCTGTTCCGCAAGGAGCTGGTCATGTTCGGGCCCCGCGAGGTGCTGCTGACCAGCGAGGAGCCGGTCGTCAAGCAGTTCCTCAACGGCCGCATGGACGGCCCGATCGGCATGTCCGAGGAGAAGGACACCGCCCAGATGGCCGCCGAGCGCGCCATGTTCGAAGCCGGCCACCACGCGGGCGGTGTCGAGGACGTCACCGGCATCCCGGCGCAGATGCAGCCGACCCCGGGCGTGCCGACCCGGCAGGGCGCGATCCGCCGCAAGGACCGGGTCATGAAGATCCTGCACACGCTGCCGCCCGCCGCGCAGGAGGGGATCATCGAGTCCCTGTCCCCCGAGGAGCAGCGCCACTACGGCGTCACGCCGCGCCGCGCGGTACACACCGGCAGCCGCCACGCCGCCCCCACCATGCCCCTGCCCACGCACCACCAGGGGCAGCTCTCCGACGAGGAAATCGCGCGCATGCCGCAGTCCGGGTGGCCCAGCAGAACCGAGACCACCGACCGGTTGCGTGGCCCGGGGGCCGGTGAGGCATGAGCTCGACGGCCTCCTCGGCCAAGGTTCCCGGGATCGGAATGCTGCGTGAGACCGGGAAGCTGTTCGCCCTCGGGCTGGACATCATCCGCGGGTTCTTCCAGCGGCCGTTCCAGTTGCGGGAGTTCATCCAGCAGTCGTGGTTCATCGCGAGCGTCACGATCCTGCCTACGGCCCTCGTCGCGATCCCGTTCGGCGCGGTCATCTCGCTGCAGTTCGGGTCCCTCGCGCGCCAGCTCGGCGCGCAGTCCTACACCGGCGCCGGCAGTGTGCTCGCCACCGTGCAGCAGGCCGCCCCGCTGGTGACCGCGCTGCTCGTCGCGGGCGCGGGCGGCAGCGCGATCTGCGCGGACATCGGCGCGCGCACCATCCGCGAGGAGATCGACGCGATGGAGGTGCTCGGCGTCTCCGCGGTGCAGCGGCTGATCGTGCCGCGCGTGCTCGCGTCGATGCTCGTCGCGCTGCTGCTCAACGGCATGGTCAGCGTCATCGGCGTGCTCGGCGGTTACTTCTTCAACGTGGTGCTGCAGGGCGGCACGCCGGGCGCGTACCTGGCGAGCTTCTCGGCGCTGGCGCAGCTGCCCGACCTGTGGGTCGGCGAGATCAAGGCGCTCATCTTCGGCTTCATCGCGGCCGTGGTCGCCGCCTACCGCGGGCTGAACCCCGCGGGCGGCCCGAAGGGCGTGGGTGACGCGGTGAACCAGTCCGTCGTCATCACGTTCCTGCTGCTCTTCGTCGTGAACTTCGTGATCACGCTCATCTACCTGCAGATCGTCCCCGGAAAGCTGAGCTGATCATGGCGAACATCGGTCAGACGGCGAAGCGGATCGCCCACCGTCCACTGGAGATCCTGGACAACTTCGGCGACCAGATGTCGTTCTACATCCGGGCGCTGGCGTGGACGCCACGCACGATCCGCCGCTACACCAAGGAAGTGCTGCGGTTGCTGGCCGAGGTCAGCTTCGGCTCGGGCTCGTTGGCGGTCATCGGCGGCACGGTCGGCGTGATGATCGGCCTCACCCTGTTCACCGGTGTCCTGGTCGGCCTCCAGGGCTACTCGGCCCTGAACTCGATCGGCACGTCGGCCTTCACCGGCTTCCTGACGGCGTTCTTCAACACCCGCGAGATCGCCCCGCTGGTCGCGGGCCTCGCGTTGTCGGCGACCGTCGGCGCCGGGTTCACCGCGCAGCTGGGCGCGATGCGGATCTCGGAGGAGATCGACGCGCTCGAGGTGATGGGCGTGCCGAGCCTGCCGTACCTGGTGACCACCCGGATCATCGCCGGGTTCGTCGCGGTCATCCCGCTGTACGTGATCGGCCTGCTGTCGTCGTACCTGGCGTCGCGGCTGGTGGTCATCTACATCTACGGGCAGTCCGAAGGCACGTACGACCACTACTTCAACCTGTTCTTACCTCCCGAGGACGTCTTCTACTCGTTCATCAAGGTGCTGATATTCAGCGTCGTGATCATCCTGACCCACTGCTACTTCGGGTACCGCGCCTCCGGCGGCCCGGCGGGCGTGGGTGTGGCGGTGGGCCGCGCGGTGCGGCTGAGCATCGTCACGGTCGCCATCATCAACTTCTTCATCGGGTTCGCCATCTGGGGGACCTCGGTGACGGTCCGGATCGCGGGGTGACATCACTGTGGTGACCTTGCGCCGCAGGCTGCTCGGCCTGCTCCTGATCGTGGTGCTCGCGGCGGGTGTCACGCTGTCGATCGCCATGTACAACAAGGCGTTCACGCCGACCGTCGAGGTGAAGCTGCAGGCAGGCGAGGTCGGCAACCAGCTGCTGCCGCAGTCCGACGTGAAGGTGCGCGGACTGATCGTCGGGTCGGTGAAGTCGATCGACGCGAGCGCCGACGGCGCCACGCTGACGCTGGCGCTCGACCCGGAGTCGGCGAAGCTGATCCCGGAGAACGTCAGCGCCCGGTTCCTGCCGAAGACGTTGTTCGGCGAGCGGTACGTGTCGCTGGAGATCCCGGAGCAGCCGTCGGCGCGCACGATCGCCGCGGGCGACGTGATCCCGGAGGACCGCACGCAGAACGCGGTCCAGCTGTCGCAGGCCCTGGACAACCTGCTGCCGGTGCTGCAGGCCGTGCAGCCGGAGAAGCTGTCCACCACGCTGACCGCGATCTCGACCGCCCTGCAGGGCCGCGGCGAGACGCTCGGGCAGACCCTGTCGGAGCTGGGCACCTACTTCGGCGACCTGAACCCGCACCTGCCGCAGCTGCAGGAGAACCTGCGCGAGCTGGCGAAGTTCTCCGACAACCTCAACGAGGCCGCGCCGGATCTCGTGCAGACGCTGGACAACCTGTCGACCACGACGAAGACGGTGTTCGACGAGCAGCAGAACCTGCAGGCCCTCTACGCCAACGTGACGGCGGCGTCGCAGACCCTGGAATCGTTCGTGAGCGCGAACGCGAGCAACCTGATCAGCCTCGCCGAGAACTCCCGGCCGACGGCCGAGCTGCTGGCGAAGTACGCGCCGGAGTACCCGTGCCTGTTCGGCTCGATGGCCGAGCTGGTGCCGTACGTGGACGAGGCGCTGGGCAAGGGCACGAACCAGCCCGGCCTGCACGCGACGATCGAGATCGTCACCACCCGCGGGCCGTACGTGGCAGGCCGCGACGAGCCGCGCTTCGAGGACAAGCGGGGCCCGCGCTGCTACAACGTCAAGGACTTCCCGCAGCCGTTCCCGCAGTACCCGCCGGAGGGCCCGATCAAGGACGGCGCACAGCCGACGCCGGGCTCTCGTCCGGCCGGTGACGGGCTCCAGCCCGCCAACACCATCGCCGACGCCGGCGGCTACAACGGCGGCGGCGCGGCGGGCGGCAACCCGGCCAACAGCCGGGCCGAGCTCGACTTCCTGTCCCAGCTCGTCGGCCCGCAGGTCGGCCTCGACCCGGCGGCCATGCCGGGCTGGTCCGGCCTGCTCGTGGGCCCGCTCTACCGGGGTGCGGAGGTGACGGTCAAGTGAGGGGACTGGTCGCGCCGCTGGTCAAGCTGACCATCTTCATCGTGATCACCGTGTTGTTCACGGCGATCCTCGGCATCAGCATCGCCAACATCAACACCCAGGACACCACCGGCTACAGCGCCCGCTTCACCGACGCGACGCTGGTGCTGCCCGGCGACGACGTCCGCATCGCGGGCGTGAAGGTCGGGCAGGTCACCGACGTCAAGATCGTCGACCGGCGCCAGGCCCAGATCGACTTCGAGGTCGACCAGGGCCGAACCCTGCCCGCCGGGGTCACGGTGCAGATCAAGTACCGCAACCTGGTCGGCCAGCGGTACCTCTCGCTCGGCCAGGGCACCGGGGACGACAAGGAGACGCTCAAGCCGGGCAGCACGATCCCGCTGGAGCGCACCACGCCGGCGCTCGACCTGGACGAGCTGTTCAACGGGTTCAAGCCGCTGTTCCGCGCGCTCAACCCGGAGGACGTCAACAAGCTGTCCTACGAGCTGATCCAGGTCCTGCAGGGCGAGGGCGGCACGATCGACAGCCTGCTCGCCCACACCGCGTCGCTGACCACCACGATCGCGCAGAAGGACCAGGTGATCGGCCAGGTGGTGACCAACCTGAACACGGTGCTGGACGCGGTCAACGCGCACACCCCGCAGCTGACCGACCTGATCGACAAGCTGCAGCAGCTCACCACCGGCCTGGCCCAGGACCGCGACTCGATCGGTGACGCGATCGACGCGCTCGGCGGGCTGGCCAACACGACCGCGGGCTTCCTCGACGAGGCGCGCGAACCGCTCAAGAACGACATCTCGGCGCTGGGCGGGCTCGCCCAGAACCTCAACGACAGCGAGCCACTGGTGGAGCACTTCATCCAGTTCCTGCCGGAGAAGGTCACGACGCTGGCGCGCACGGCCGACTACGGTTCCTGGTTCAACTTCTACCTCTGCTCGGCGAGCGGGAGCGTGTCGCTGCCGCCGCTGATCAACCAGGAGATCAACCTCCCGATCATGCCGGCGACCCAGGCGCGGTGCGGATCATGAGGAGCTTCCAGTCGCGCAACCCGGTGCCCATCGCGGCCGTCGGCCTCGTGCTGATGCTGCTGGGCTTCATCGCCGCGCTCAACGCCGACGACCTGCCGATCATCGGCGCCGGGACCAGCTACGAGGCGGAGTTCACCGAGGCGGCCGGCCTGAAGGCCGACGACGAGGTGCGCGTGGCAGGCGTGAAGGTCGGCAAGGTCACCGACGTTGCGCTGGACGGCGCGTCGGTGAAGGTCACGTTCAAGGTCAAGGACACCTGGCTCGGCGACAAGACCGCGGCGGCGATCAAGATCAAGACGCTGCTCGGCCAGAAGTACCTCGCGCTCGACCCGGTCGGCGAGAAGGCGCTCGACCCGGGCACGCCGATCCCGAAGGAACGGACGCTGGCGCCCTACGACGTGCTGGACGCGTTCCGGGACCTGTCGTCGACGGTGAACGACATCGACACGGACCAGCTGGCCCAATCCTTCGACGTGCTGTCCCAGACGCTGTCCGGCACGTCCGACAACGTGCGCGGCGCGCTCAACGGCCTGTCGCAGCTGTCCGACACGATCGCCAAGCGGGACACCGAGCTGGCGCAGCTGCTGCAGAACACCAACCAGATCTCGCAGACGCTGGCCGACCGCGACCAGCAGCTGACCCGGCTGCTGCAGGACGGCAACCTGGTGCTGCAGGAGGTCGCGGCGCGTGAGCAGGCGATCTCCACGCTGCTGGCCGGCTCGCAGGAGCTGTCCCGGCAGCTGCAGGGGCTGGTGAGCGACAACGACGCCCAGCTGACGCCGGTGCTGACCTCGCTGGACCAGCTCACCGCGATGCTGCAGCGCAACCAGGACAACCTGGCGCAGGGCATCGCCCGGTTCGCGCCCTACATCCGCGTGTTCACCAACACCGTCGGCAACGGGCACTGGTTCGACAACTACATCTGCGGTCTGATCCTGCCTTCGATCGGCCCCCTGAACGAAGAGGGGTGCAACCAGAAATGACGGAGACCCGCTTCGGCCGATCCCTCGCGCGCGGCGTCGCCGCGGCCTGCGTGCTCGGCCTCGTCGTGGCCGGCGTGCTCTGGTGGACCCTCAAGGACGCCGACAAGAAACACCTCACCGCCTACTTCACCAGCGCGACCGGCCTTTACGTCGGCAACAGCGTGCGGGTGCTCGGCGTGGACATGGGCAAGGTGACCTCGGTCGAGCCGATGGGCGACCGGGTCAAGGTCGTGATCGAGTACGACCGCACGGTGCGGGTGCCCGCCGACGCGCAGGCCGCGATCGTCGCGCCGTCGCTGGTCAGCGACCGGTACGTGCAGCTCGCCCCGGCCTACACCGGCGGTGAGGTGATCAGCGAGGGCGCCACCATCCCGCTGGAGAAGACCGCGGTGCCGATCGAGGTCGACCAGCTCTACGAGAGCCTGGACAAGATCAGCCGCTCGCTCGGCCCGAACGGGGTCAACCAGAACGGCTCGCTGTCGGACCTGCTGACCACGCTGGCGCAGAACCTGGACGGCAACGGCCAGGCCCTGCACGACACGATCACCAAGCTGAGCCAGGCGTCGAAGACGTTGTCCGGCAACGAGGACGACCTGTTCGGCACGATCTCCAACCTGGCCGACTTCACCACCACGCTGGCCAACAGCGACAACCAGGTGCGCCAGTTCGAGCAGCGGCTGGCCGACGTCTCCGGCTACCTGGCGGGGGAGAAGGACAACCTGGCCGCCACGGTGCAGCAGCTCGGCACCACGCTCGCCACCGTGCAGCAGTTCATCAACAACCACTCCGACCGGCTGAAGTCCAATGTGGACAAGCTGGCCAGCGTGACCCAGGTGCTGGTGGACCAGCGCAGCGCGCTCGCCGAGATCCTCGACGTCGCGCCGGTCGGCCTGAACAACGTGATCAACGCCTACAACGGCTCGTCGGGCACGCTCGACGCGCGGGCCAACCTCAACGAGCTGACCCAGCCGCCGATCGTGATGATCTGCAACCTGCTCAAGCAGACCCCGTCCGCGCTGGACGCGATCGGCGACCTGTGCAGCTCGGTCGCGCCGCTGCTGGACGGCGCGGTGCCGCTGCCGTCGGTCGCGCAGACGGTGCACGCGCTGCAGAACGGCGAGCTGCCGCCGCTGCCGCTCCCGCTGGCGCAGACGGTCTACGGAACGGGGGCGTCGCGATGAGAAAGACGATCGCGCTCGTCGCCGCCGGCGTGGCCGGCGCGCTGACCCTGTCCAGTTGCTCGTTCGGCGGCATCTACGACGTGCCGCTGCCCGGCGGCGCCGACCTCGGCGACCACCCGTACACGGTCAAGGTCCAGTTCAACGACGTGCTCGACCTCGTGCCGCAGGCCGGTGTCAAGGTCAACGAGGTCCCGGTCGGCCGGGTCGAGGCGATCGGGCTGACCCCGGACGGCTGGCACGCCGAGGTCACCGTGAAGCTCAACGGCGACGTCAAGCTGCCGGCCAACTCGCTCGCCAACATCCGGCAGTCCAGCCTCCTCGGCGAGAAGTACGTCGAGCTGGCCTCGCCCGGCGACGACCTGGCGCAGGGCACGCTCACCGACGGCGCGGAGATCCCGCTGGCGCGCACCAACCGCAGCGTCGAGGTGGAGGAGGTGCTCGGCGCGCTGTCCATGCTGCTCAACGGCGGCGGGGTCGAGCAGCTCAACACCATCACCAAGGAGCTCAACGCCGCCACCGAGGGCCGCGAGCCGGACATCCGGCGCCTGCTGGACAACGCCAACCAGCTGGTGTCCACACTGGACGCCCAGTCCGGCGACATCACCCGCGCGCTGGACGGCCTCAACCGGCTCGCCAGCACGCTGGCCGGGCAGAAGGACCAGATCGTCAACGCCATCGACGACCTCGGCCCCGGCATCGGCGTCCTGGAGCAGCAGCGCACCCAGCTGGTCACCATGCTGCAGGCGCTGCAGAACCTCTCCGGCGTCACCGTCGACACGCTGAACAAGAGCCAGGAGAACTTGGTCGCCGACCTGCGGGCGCTGCT
This sequence comes from Amycolatopsis sp. NPDC006131, assembly GCF_040614175.1. NCBI lineage: Bacteria > Bacillati > Actinomycetota > Actinomycetes > Pseudonocardiales > Pseudonocardiaceae > Amycolatopsis > Amycolatopsis sp. NPDC006131. Next base: position 39,064 of record NZ_JBEXTX010000037.1, on the reverse strand, counting down.
GCCGACGCTGCAGAAGCTCGGCGAGGCCGGCGCCGACCTGCCCAAGTCGCTGGAGATCCTGCTGACCTACCCGTTCACCGACGCGGCGGTCGACGGCGTGAAGGGCGACTACTTCAACCTCTACGCCAAGATCGACCTCAACCTGCAGAACGTGCTGCAGAACCTGAGCCGCAGCAGGCAGAACCCGCTCGGCGGCGTGCTGCCGGACAGCCTGGCCGGGCTCACCGGCGGCGTCGAGGGCGAACAGGCCAACCAGCCGCCGCCGCTGCCGTTGCCGCAGGATCTGGCGCCGCAGAGCACGGCTGCGACCGGCGCGACCGGGGCGCAGCCGCAACAGACCGGGGTCGCGGGCATCTTCGGCCTGCTGGCGGGGGGTGTGTGATGCTGGTCCGCAAGACCAAGATCCAACTGATCGCGTTCCTGGTCATCTCCGTGGTGGCCGTGGTGTACGCGCTGATCCGGTTCGCCGGGCTCGGGCAGGTGTTCGGCCAGACCGGCTACACGGTCAAGCTGGAGCTGACCCAGTCCGGCGGCATCTTCACCGGGGCCGAGGTCACCTACCGCGGCTACAACATCGGCAAGGTCGGCCAGCTGCGGCTCACCGCCGAGGGGCTGGAAGCGGACCTGGAGATCGCGCCGGACACCCCGCAGGTGCCGGCGAACCTGCAGGCCGTCATCGCCAACCGGTCGGCCGTCGGCGAGCAGTTCGTCGACCTGCGGCCGGTCGCCGACGGCGGTCCGTACCTCGCGGGCGGCTCGGTCATCCCGGCCGCGAAGACCCAGGTGCCGATCGGCACCGACCAGATCATCACCGACCTGGACAGCCTGGCGTCCTCGGTGCCGAAGGACGCGCTGCGGACCGTAGTCGACGAGTCCTACGACGCGTTCAACGGCACCGGGCCGGGCCTGCAGCAGCTGCTGGACACCGCGCGCGACTTCACCGCCACCGCGCAGCAGTACCTGCCGCAGACCGTGCAGCTGCTCGACTCCGGCGAGCGGGTGCTGCAGACGCAGAACCAGCAGGCGGGCAACCTGAAGGAGTTCAGCGCCAACCTCAACGAGCTGTCGGCGACGCTGAAGGGCTCCGACGCCGACATCCGCCGGCTGATCGAGGTCGCCCCCGGCGCGGCGCAGACGCTCAACCAGTTCGTCACCGACCTCGGGCCAGGGCTCGGCGAGCTGACGGCGAACCTGCTGACCACGTCGAACCTGCTGCTGACCCGGCAGGACGGCATCCAGCAGGTGCTCGTCAGCTACCCGGTGCTGGCGGTGGGCGCCCGCAGCGTGGCGCCGGGCGACGGCACCGCGCACCTCGGGCTCGCGCTCAACCTGTTCGACCCGCCGGTGTGCACCAAGGGCTACATGAGCCCGGAGGAGTACCGCACGGGCGCGGAGACGACCCCGCGCGACCCGAACCTGAACTCGTACTGCGCGGAGCCCGCGGGCAGCCCGATCGGCGTGCGCGGCGCTCAGAACGCGCCGTACAACGGCGTGCCGGTCGCGCCGACGCCGCAGGACGTGCAGCAGAACTCGACCCGCGACGAGGAGCAGCTGGCGTACATGCGGGGCACCCCCGGCGTCGTCGGCTCGCCGGGCGTGTCGATCACGAGCCTGTCCGCCCTGCTGGGGCTGCCCGGCTGACGCCGCCCACACCCGACCTACCTACTCTGGAGTGTTATGAGTTCGGACGAGGCACGGACCGAGGACGCCGGCTTCCCGGAGCCGCCTGCCGCGGACCCGGCGGCCGGGGACAAGCTGGGCCGGTACCTGGTGCTGGGCACGGCCGCGCTGGCCGCGGCGGCGCTGATCGTGGCCGGGATCTTCGGCGTCCAGTGGTGGGTCGCCTCCGCCGACGACAACCTGGACCTGGCCCAGGCCCGCGACGACGTGGTCAAGGCGGGCACCACGGCGGTCAAGGCGTACACCGAGCTGGACTACACCAACCCGGACGCCTACTTCGCGCAGCAGAAGGCCGTGTCGACCCAGGAGCTGGTCGACCAGATCACCGCGAGCGAGCAGAACTACCGCCAGGCGATGGCCGACGCCAAGACCAAGGTGACCACCACGGTGCAGGACATCGGCGTGGAGGAGCTGGACCTGCACGGCGGGAAGGCGAGCTTCCTGGCCGCGATCAGCACGCTGGTCACCAAGGAGGGCGCGCAGCCCGCCGCCAAGCCGTTGCGGCTGGAGGTGCAGATGACCCGGGTCGGCGACGAGTGGAAGGTGTCCGGGATCGGGTCGGTGCCGCTCGTGAGCGGGCAGTAGCCGTCGCCCCAGGCGTACGAGGAGAGGACCAGTCATGCCACCGTCTCGCCGGCAGCCGCCGCCGGTGCGCCGCCGCCCCAAGGTCGCGGGCGCCGGGATCCGGCGCCCCTCGCCGAGGCCCCGCGACGAGGAGTACACCGAGACCGACGAGGTCAGCGCGCCCGAGGTCGAGGAGGCTTCGGCGCCGGCCGAGCCCGCTTCGGCTGAGCCCGCATCGGTTGAGCCCGCATCGGTTGAGGCTGAGGAAGCCCCGGCCGAGCCCCGGCGGCCGAGCCCGCGGCCGAAGGCCCGCGACGCGGGGGAGCCGAAGCCGGAGAGCTACGCCGAGGCCGAGGCCGCCGCGGCGGAGGAGGAGCCCGCGGAGCCCGGCCCGCGGCGCAAGACCAGCCCGTACGTCCTGGCCGGAGCGCTGTTCGGCCTGGCGCTGGTGCTGGCCGGGTTCGCGGTGTGGTTCAAGATCGAGGGCAACCGGGTCGACGCGATGACCTCGAACACCGCCCTGCTGGACACCGCTCGTACCGCGGACGTCAGCAAGGCCGCGTCGAACGCCGTGGAGTCGCTGTTCTCCTACGACTTCAACAACATCGCGAAGACCCAGGACGCGGCCAAGGACCTGCTCCTCAACGACGAGGTGAAGGCCACGTACAACCGCATCTTCGGCGAGGTCGAGCGGCTGGCCCCGCAGCAGAAGATCGTGGTCACGGTGAAGGCGACCCGCAGCGCGGTGATCATGCTGGACGGGGACCGCGCGAAGGTCATGGTGTTCGTCGACCAGACCTCGACGCGCACGGACCAGAACCAGACCGCGAGCGGCAGTGCCCAGTTGTGGCTGAACATGCAGTACGTGGACGGGAAGTGGAAGGTCTCGGCGCTCGACACGTACGCGGCAGACCAGCCGACGCCCACGCCGGCGCCGTCCAGCGCGCCCCCGGCGTCGCCGGCGCCGTCCCGCTGACCCAACGGCACCACGGCCCGCCGAGCCCCCGGCCCGGCGGGCCGTTCCGCTGTCCGGGCGAGGCCGGCCCGCCGGCGGCAGGGCGCGCGACTGGCCGGTGGCGGCGGTGGCGGTGCCCCCGATGCCCGCCCCGCCGCGGCGCGGCTCGGTGAACCGTGCTGCTTCCTGAGGGGGCTGGTCCGGCGGCGGCAGGCCGGCGGTGCCGCCCCCGCTGTCCGCCGGACCGAGGCGCGGCTCGGTGCGCCATTCCGCTGTCCAGGCGAGGCCGGCCCGGCGCGACCTGCCGCCGGACGGGGCGCCGCCGCTCCGCCTGAGCCCGGCTCGGGCGGGGAGTCCGCGGCAGAGCGCGCAACCGGGCACCAGAAGAAGCCGCCGCCCCCAGAGGTAGGCACATCAGGCGCGCCCACCCCGTCGCCAGCCCACCCGGGGCGCGACGCGACACCCTCCGGCACGTGAAGCGCGCCACTAAAACCAGCCGCGATCGGTCCTCCACGGCGGCCGGATCGGGGCCGCCGCGCCGCTCCGCGGGGCCCCGCCACAACACCCGAGGACGATCTTGGACCGGCGTGAGCCGAGCCGCAACCCCTGGTGACCACAACCGTCCCAGCGCGCCTCCGCGCGCACGAATCCCCAGGTCGAAGCCGTGTACGGACCGCGATGGCGTTGCGCCAACCGGCGGGTTCGCCGCGTGGCATCTTGACTCTTCGGCGCCGGGGGTTCACGCTTATCGCCAACGGCAGCGCCCTGCGGGAGGGTCTGCCGGGAGGCGATGCCTGAGGACGTCGTGATCGAGGTGCGGGCCCCATCGAGAGGCCCCCTCGACAGAACGCGTCGTTCGGGCTAGACTGCTTCTTTGCGCTGCCCTCTTTCAGGCTGCCCGGAGACGGAAGCTAGGATAGTGGGCACACGGCACCCTTGACAGTCGCTTTAGCTGTTGCTAACGCGGCTGCGCACCGCTCATTGTCCCCGGAAGGACGCATCTTGGCAGTCTCTCCCGCGAACCAGGCCACTGCTGCGACCACCTCGGCTGTAACGGAGCCGAACCCGACGGGAATTCCCGGAGCCCCCAAGCGGGTCTCGTTCGCGAAGATCCGCGAGCCCCTCCCCACCCCCAACCTGCTGGACGTGCAGATCCAGTCCTTCCAGTGGTTCACCGGTGACGAGAAGTGGTTCGAGCGCCGCGTGAACGAGGGCGAGGAGAACCCCGTCGGCGGCCTCGAAGAGGTCCTCAACGAGATCTCGCCGATCGAGGACTTCTCCGGTTCGATGTCCCTGTCCTTCTCCGACCCGCGCTTCGACGAGGTCAAGGCCTCCGTCGAGGAGTGCAAGGACAAGGACATGACGTACGCGGCCCCGCTGTTCGTGACCGCCGAGTTCGTCAACAACAACACCGGCGAGATCAAGTCCCAGACGGTCTTCATGGGCGACTTCCCCGTGATGACCGAGAAGGGCACCTTCATCATCAACGGCACCGAGCGTGTCGTGGTGTCCCAGCTGGTCCGGTCGCCCGGTGTCTACTTCGACACCAGCGTCGACAAGACCACCGACAAGGACGTCTTCAGCGTCAAGATCATCCCGAGCCGCGGCGCGTGGCTCGAGTTCGACGTGGACAAGCGCGACACCGTCGGCGTCCGCATCGACCGCAAGCGCCGCCAGCCGGTGACCGTGCTGCTGAAGGCCCTCGGCTGGACCACCGAGCAGATCCGCGAGCGGTTCCACTTCTCGGAGACCCTGCTCGCGACGCTCGAGAAGGACCACACGGCAGGCACCGACGAGGCGCTGCTCGACATCTACCGCAAGCTGCGCCCGGGCGAGCCGCCGACCAAGGAGAGCGCCCAGACGCTCCTGGAGAACCTGTTCTTCAAGGAGAAGCGCTACGACCTGGCCAAGGTCGGCCGCTACAAGCTGAACAAGAAGCTGGGCCTGAACCTGCCGTACGAGACCGGCACCCTCACCGAAGAGGACATCGTTTCGACCATCGAGTACCTGGTCCGCCTGCACGCCGGCGAGACCAAGATGGGCGAGGGCGAGAACGAGGTCCCGGTCGAGGTCGACGACATCGACCACTTCGGCAACCGCCGCATCCGCACCGTGGGCGAGCTGATCCAGAACCAGATCCGGGTCGGCCTGTCCCGCATGGAGCGCGTCGTCCGCGAGCGGATGACCACGCAGGACGTCGAGGCGATCACGCCGCAGACCCTGATCAACATCCGCCCGGTCGTGGCGGCGATCAAGGAGTTCTTCGGCACCTCGCAGCTGTCGCAGTTCATGGACCAGAACAACCCGCTGTCGGGCCTGACCCACAAGCGCCGCCTCAACGCGCTTGGCCCGGGTGGTCTGTCCCGTGAGCGCGCCGGCATGGAGGTCCGCGACGTCCACCCGTCGCACTACGGCCGCATGTGCCCGATCGAGACGCCGGAAGGCCCGAACATCGGCCTGATCGGCTCGCTGTGCTCCTACGCGCGGGTCAACCCGTTCGGTTTCATCGAGACGCCGTACCGGAAGGTCGTCGAGGGCCGGGTCACCGACCAGGTCGACTACCTGACCGCCGACGAGGAGGACCGCTACGTCAAGGCGCAGGCCAACGCGCCGCTGACCGAGGACGGTCACTTCGCCGAGGCCCAGGTCCTTGGCCGACGCAAGGGCGGCGAGGTCGAGCTGCTCGACCCGCTGGAGATCGACTACATGGACGTGTCGCCGCGTCAGATGGTGTCGGTCGCCACCGCGATGATCCCGTTCCTCGAGCACGACGACGCCAACCGCGCGCTGATGGGCGCCAACATGCAGCGCCAGGCCGTGCCGCTGCTGCGCGCCGAGTCGCCGCTGGTCGGCACCGGCATGGAGCTGCGTGCCGCGGTCGACGCCGGTGACGTGCTCGTCGCCGAGCAGGCCGGTGTCGTCGAGGAGCTCTCGGCCGACCTCGTGACGGTCATGCACGACGACGGCACCCGCAAGAGCTACGGACTGCACAAGTTCCGCCGCACCAACGCGGGCACCTGCTTCAACCACCGCCCGATCGTGTCGGAGGGCGACCGCGTCGAGGCCGGCCAGGTCATCGCCGACGGCCCGTCCACCGACCAGGGCGAGATGGCGCTCGGCAAGAACCTGCTCGTGGCGATCATGCCGTGGGAGGGCCACAACTACGAGGACGCGATCATCCTCTCCGAGCGCCTGGTGCAGGACGACGTGCTCACCTCGATCCACATCGAGGAGCACGAGATCGACGCCCGCGACACCAAGCTCGGCGCCGAGGAGATCACCCGGGACATCCCGAACGTCTCCGAGGAGGTCCTGGCGGACCTGGACGAGCGCGGCATCGTGCGCATCGGCGCGGAGGTCCGCGACGGCGACATCCTGGTCGGGAAGGTCACGCCGAAGGGCGAGACCGAGCTGACCCCGGAGGAGCGCCTGCTCCGCGCGATCTTCGGCGAGAAGGCCCGCGAGGTCCGCGACACGTCGCTGAAGGTGCCGCACGGCGAGACCGGCAAGGTCATCGGCGTCCGCGTGTTCTCCCGCGAGGAGGACGACGAGCTGCCCCCGGGCGTGAACGAGCTCGTCCGCGTCTACGTCGCGCAGAAGCGGAAGATCCAGCCGGGTGACAAGCTCGCCGGCCGCCACGGCAACAAGGGTGTCATCGGCAAGATCCTGCCGGTCGAGGACATGCCGTTCATGGAGGACGGCACCCCGGTCGACATCATCCTGAACACCCACGGTGTGCCGCGACGGATGAACATCGGCCAGATCCTCGAGCTGCACCTGGGCTGGCTCGCCTCGCAGGGCTGGAAGATCGAGGGCAACCCGGAGTGGGCGCAGAACCTCTCCGAGGAGCTCTACGACGTCGAGCCCGGCACGAACACCGCGACCCCGGTGTTCGACGGCGCGCAGGAAGAGGAGCTCACCGGCCTGCTCGCGTCGACCCGGCCCAACCGGGACGGCGAGCGCATGGTCAAGGAGAACGGCAAGGCGACGCTGCTGGACGGCCGTTCCGGCGAGCCGTTCCCGTACCCGGTGGCCGTCGGCTACATGTACATCCTCAAGCTGCACCACCTGGTGGACGACAAGATCCACGCCCGCTCCACCGGCCCGTACTCGATGATCACCCAGCAGCCGCTGGGTGGTAAGGCGCAGTTCGGTGGCCAGCGCTTCGGTGAGATGGAGTGCTGGGCGATGCAGGCCTACGGCGCGGCCTACACGCTGCAGGAGCTGCTGACGATCAAGTCGGACGACGTGGTCGGCCGCGTGAAGGTGTACGAGGCGATCGTCAAGGGCGAGAACATCCCCGACCCGGGCATCCCGGAGTCGTTCAAGGTTCTCCTCAAGGAGCTGCAGTCGCTCTGCCTGAACGTGGAGGTCCTCTCCAGCGACGGCGCGGCGATCGAGATGCGCGACTCCGACGACGAGGACCTGGAGCGCGCCGCCGCCAACCTCGGCATCAACCTGTCCCGCAACGAGTCGCCCTCGGTGGACGACGTCGTGCAATGACGTAGCGACCGGGAGCGGGGCCACCTCCCGCGGCCCCGCTCCCGGTAGCCGACTCCTCTAGCCGAATCAACCCCAAAGGGGATGCAACGACGTGCTGGACGTCAACTTCTTCGATGAGCTCCGGATCGGCCTGGCGACCGCCGATGACATCCGTCAGTGGTCCTTCGGCGAGGTCAAGAAGCCGGAGACCATCAACTACCGCACCCTGAAGCCGGAGAAGGACGGGCTCTTCTGCGAGAAGATCTTCGGCCCCACCCGGGACTGGGAGTGCTACTGCGGTAAGTACAAGCGGGTCCGCTTCAAGGGCATCATCTGCGAGCGCTGTGGCGTCGAGGTGACCCGCGCCAAGGTGCGCCGTGAGCGGATGGGCCACATCGAGCTGGCCGCGCCCGTCACGCACATCTGGTACTTCAAGGGTGTTCCCTCGCGCCTGGGCTACCTGCTCGACCTGGCGCCGAAGGACCTCGAGAAGATCATCTACTTCGCGGCCTACGTGATCACCGGTGTGAACACCGAGCTGCGGCACAACGACCTGCCGACGCTGGAGAACGAGATCAGCGTCGAGCGGAAGAACATCGAGGCGAAGCGCGACGCCGACATCGAGGCGCGCGCGCAGAAGCTCGAGGCCGACCTCGCCCAGCTCGAGGCCGAAGGCGCCAAGTCCGACGTGCGCCGGAAGGTCAAGGAGGGCGGCGAGCGGGAGATGAAGCAGCTCCGCGACCGCGCCCAGCGCGAGCTGGACCGGCTCGAGGAGATCTGGACCACCTTCACCAAGCTCGAGCCGCGTCAGCTGATCGCGGACGAGACCCTGTACCGCGAGCTGTACGACCGCTACGGCGAGTACTTCACCGGCGGCATGGGCGCGGAGGCCATCCAGAAGCTGGCCACCGAGTTCGACGTCAACGCCGAGGCCGAGAAGCTGCGCGACACCATCCGCAACGGCAAGGGGCAGAAGAAGCTCCGCGCCCTGAAGCGGCTCAAGGTCGTCGCGGCCTTCCAGGCCACCGGCAACGACCCGCGCGGCATGGTCCTCGACGCGGTCCCGGTGATCCCGCCGGACCTGCGCCCGATGGTGCAGCTCGACGGTGGCCGCTTCGCCACCTCGGACCTCAACGACCTGTACCGCCGGGTCATCAACCGGAACAACCGCCTCAAGCGGCTGATCGACCTCGGCGCGCCCGAGATCATCGTCAACAACGAGAAGCGGATGCTGCAGGAGGCCGTCGACGCGCTGTTCGACAACGGCCGCCGCGGCCGTCCGGTCACCGGTCCGGGCAACCGGCCGCTGAAGTCGCTGTCCGACCTGCTCAAGGGCAAGCAGGGCCGGTTCCGCCAGAACCTGCTCGGCAAGCGCGTCGACTACTCGGGCCGTTCGGTCATCATCGTCGGCCCGCAGCTGAAGCTGCACCAGTGCGGTCTGCCCAAGGACATGGCGCTGGAGCTGTTCAAGCCGTTCGTCATGAAGCGGCTGGTCGACCTGAACCACGCGCAGAACATCAAGTCCGCGAAGCGGATGGTGGAGCGGGCCCGCCCGCAGGTGTGGGACGTGCTGGAAGAGGTCATCACCGGTCACCCGGTGCTCCTCAACCGTGCGCCGACCCTGCACCGGCTGGGCATCCAGGCCTTCGAGCCGCAGCTGGTCGAGGGCAAGGCCATCCAGCTGCACCCGCTGGTCTGCGAGGCGTTCAACGCGGACTTCGACGGTGACCAGATGGCGGTGCACCTGCCGCTGTCGGCCGAGGCGCAGGCCGAGGCCCGGATCCTGATGCTGTCGGCGAACAACATCCTGTCGCCGGCGTCGGGCCGCCCGCTGGCCATGCCGCGTCTGGACATGGTCACCGGCCTGTTCCACCTGACCCGTCTCGACGAGAACGCGGTCGGCGCAGGCCAGGCGTTCAGCTCGCCGGCCGAGGCCATCATGGCCTTCGACCGCAAGACGCTGGGCCTGCACGCGCCGATCAAGATCCGCGTCAAGGACCGTCAGCCGAACAAGGCCCAGGTCGCCGAGCTCACCGAGAAGGGCTGGGAGCCCGGTCAGCCGTGGCTGGCCGAGACCACCCTGGGCCGGGTGCTGTTCAACGACCTGCTGCCTGCGGACTACCCGTTCATCAACGAGCCGCTGCCGAAGAAGCGCCAGGCGGCGATCGTGAACGACCTCGCCGAGCGGTACTCGATGACGCAGGTCGCGCAGGTCCTGGACCGGCTCAAGGACGCCGGCTTCTACTGGGCCACCCGCTCGGGTGTCACGGTGTCGATGTTCGACGTCATCGTGCCGCCGGAGAAGAAGGAGATCCTCGACCGGTACGAGGCCAAGGCCGCGCAGGTGGAGAAGCGCTACCAGCGTGGTCAGCTCTCGCACGCCGAGCGCAACAACGAGCTGGTCAAGGTGTGGACCCAGGCGACCGACGAGGTCGCGGAGATCATGGAGGACGCCTTCCCCGAGGACAACCCGATCTCGATGATCGTGAAGTCCGGGGCGGCGGGCAACATGACCCAGGTCCGGTCGCTGGCCGGTATGCGTGGTCTGGTGTCGAACCCGAAGGGTGAGTACATCCCGCGGCCGATCAAGTCGAACTTCCGCGAGGGCCTGTCGGTGGCGGAGTACTTCATCGCCACCCACGGTGCGCGGAAGGGTCTGGCCGACACCGCGCTGCGGACCGCCGACTCGGGTTACCTGACCCGTCGTCTGGTGGACGTGTCGCAGGACGTCATCGTCCGGGAGACCGACTGCGGCACCAGCCGCGGCGTGACCCGGCCGATCGGCGAGAAGCAGCCGGACGGCACCGTGCTGCGCGGCGCGCACGTGGAGACCAGCGTGTACGCCCGGACGCTCGCCCAGGACGTCACCGACGAGCAGGGCAACGTCGTGCTCAACGCGGGCGACGACCTGTCCGACCCGGCCATGGAGAAGCTGATCGCCTTCGGCGTCACCAAGGTCAAGGTCCGCTCGGTGCTGACCTGCGAGTCGGCCGTCGGTGTCTGCGCGATGTGCTACGGCCGCTCGATGGCGACCGGCAAGCTGGTCGACGTGGGTGAGGCCGTCGGTATCGTCGCCGCCCAGTCGATCGGTGAGCCGGGCACGCAGCTGACGATGCGTACCTTCCACCAGGGTGGTGTCGCCGGTGACGACATCACGACCGGTCTGCCCCGTGTCACCGAGCTGTTCGAGGCCCGGGTCCCGAAGGGCAAGGCGCCGATCGCCGACGTCGATGGCCGCGTGCGCATCGAGGAGAGCGAGCGGTTCTGGAAGATCACGCTCATCCCGGACGACGGTGGCGAGGAGATCGTCTTCGACAAGCTGTCGAAGCGTCAGCGCCTGGCCAACACGCCGAACGGGCCGCTGCAGGACGGCGACCACGTGAACGTCGGCCAGCTGCTGCTCGAGGGCACGCCGGACCCGCACGAGGTGCTGCGTGTCATGGGCCCGCGCGAGGCGCAGATGCACCTCGTCGAAGAGGTCCAGAAGGTGTACCGGGCCCAGGGTGTGTCGATCCACGACAAGCACATCGAGGTCATCGTCCGGCAGATGCTGCGCCGGGTGACGATCATCGACTCCGGTTCGACGGACTTCCTGCCGGGCGAGCTGCCCGAGCGGACCAAGTTCGAGAGCACGAACCGGTCGGTCGTGGCCGAGGGCGGCGAGCCGGCCTCGGGCCGCCCGGTGCTGATGGGTATCACGAAGGCCTCGCTGACCACGGACTCGTGGCTGTCGGCGGCGTCGTTCCAGGAGACCACGCGTGTCCTGACCGACGCGGCGATCAACGGCCGCAGCGACAAGCTCGTGGGCCTCAAGGAGAACGTGATCATCGGTAAGCTGATCCCGGCGGGCACCGGCATCAACCGGTACCGGAACATCCAGGTGCAGCCGACGGAAGAGGCCCGGGTGGCGGCGTACGCCATCCCGTCCTACGACGACGGCTACTACACTCCGGACGTCTTCGGCACCGGCACCGGCGCCGCGGTTCCGCTGGACGACTACGACTTCGGTCGCGACTTCCGCTGACCTGAGTTGTCCCGAAGCCCCCGGCTCCCTTCGCGGAGCCGGGGGCTTCGTCGTGTCCGCGGCGGGGCGCGGAGGTAGCGTGAGGCGCGAGTTCACACGAGCGACACGAGGAGGGCGCTGTGAACGCAGAGCAGACCCCGGAGGAGGCGCCGTCGAGAGGGCGGCACGCAGCGCCCGAGGGCGCCCCGACGCACCCGGCGATCGACCTGTCGAGGGACCCCAACCCGGGCAAGCCGGACCACGCCAAGCCCGACGAGGACGACTAGGTCTTTGCACGTGAAAGGGGCCCCAGGCGCGTGCCTGGGGCCCCTTTTCGCGCGGCTCAGAAGTCGAGCTTGCCGCTGATCTCGGCGTCGTCCATGTCCGGATCCCCAGCGACGCCCCGCCGCTCGACGGCGTCCTTGAACGGCTGAACGGTCTCGCTGGCCGCCTTGGCGGTGCCCGCCAGGTCCGGGACCTTGATCTCCTCGCCGCGTCCGTCCTTCGCGACGTTGTCGTAGGTCGAGAACACCTTCTCCTTGGCGGCCTCGACCGCCGAGTCCCGGATCGTCTTGCCTGCCCGCTCGCGGATCGCGCCGCCGAGGGTCTCGGTGCCGTCCTTGAGCTTGCCGACGAGTTCGTCGCCGAGCTTCTCGGTCAGCGTGCCGTCGACGAGCTTGCCGACCCGGCTGTCCGCGGTGCCCAGGCCGTCGGCGAGCTTCCGGAACCCGGGGATCTTCGCCAGGAACGCCTGGATCCTGCCGATGAGCTCGTTGAGCTTGTCGATGATCTGCTTGAGCCTGAGGACCCAGCGGTTGGCCTTCATGGTCTCCGTGCCCGCTCGCACGGCGGTGGCTCCCGTCGCCACGGTGAGCGAGCCGCCGAACGTGACGGTGGACGCCGCGAGCGCGGCGAGCCAGGTCACGATCAGCCACTCCACGAAGTCGCTGATGATGCTGGTGATCACGTCCTTGATCACGCTCATCACGGCCGAGCTGACCGCGAGCAGTGTCGCGATCTCGCCGGTGGCGCCCGCGGTGCCCTTGAGCCCGTCCCGGAACTCCGCCAACCGTTCGCCCGCCGCCGCGGCAGCGGGGCCCTCCCAGCCGGCGAGGCCCTCGACGAGCAGCTTCTCGGTGTCGGCGCACAGCCGCTCGATGTCCCCGCCCAGCGCGTTGAAGGCGTCCGCGCCTGCCTGCAGTGCCTCGGGATCGCCGGTGACCAGTTCGAGCGCCTCGTTGAGCGGCTCGATCCAGCTGATCAGGAAGCTCACGCCGTTGGAGATCAGCCAGCCCAGCGGGTCGGACACGATGCCGGTGATGGTGCCGGCCGCCTCGTCCACGAAGCTCGTGGCGGCACTGAGCGTCTGGAAGCCCTCACTCGCCAGCGTATGAAGGTCGCCGTCCTCCATCGCCTGCCGGAGCTTGGACGTGGCGTCGAACGCCTGCTCGCCCTTGTCGTAGAGCTGTCCCGCCGGGGTATCCGCGAAGCGCTCCAGGTTCGCTTCGGCGTCGTACTCGCCGGCGATGTCGCCGAGGTGGCTGACCAGCGCCTCTTCGTTGGTGGGCACGTCAGACCACCCCCTCGGCTGCGTCGTCGAGGTCTTCGCCGATGTCCCGGAACGCGGCGACTACGCCGTCGTCCATGGCGGCGTACAGGTCGGCCGCCTTCGTCAGCTTCGCGCCGATCGCCTGGTAGCCCTCGGCCATCTGGGCCAGGTGGTCCTTCAGCTGGCCCAGCATGTCCCGGTAGACGGTGTGCACGACGGGCTGCCCGAGCAGACCCCACGACACCGGCGGCACATCGGCGTCCTGCAGCTGCTGCTGCAACGCGCTGACCTGCGAAGTCTGCGCCGCCGCCGCGGCGGCCGTCTTGCGCAGCGCTCCGACGTCGACCGAGAAGCCCCCGCTCACCGGCGCTCACCCTCGTCGAACGGGTCCAGGAAGTCGTCGTCCTCGGCGGGCCTGCGGCGGACCTCCGGGCGGGCCGGCCGGGACGGCTGCTGCTCGGCCAGGAAGTCCTCCTCGGCGAAGTCCGCGCCCTGGTCGATGGGCCGCTGCGGCACCACCGGGCGCTCGTCCGCAACCGTCGCCTTCAGCGCGGCCACGCTGGTGCCGAACGCCTCCGCCTGGGTCTGCAGCACCTGCTCCAGCACGTTGCTGGACGGCCCGAGCGCGTCCTGCACGATCGCGGCCTGCCGGCGCGCCGCCGCGGCCACCGCCTCGTGGATCGTCGCCGTGATGGTCGACGACAGCTGGATCGCGCTGCCCTGCAGCGCCTCCTCGCTCACCCGCACCGACTGCACGCTCCCGCCCGGCCCAGCGACGACCGTCACGGCCCGGTCGGGGGAGGACACGGTGACCGACAACTCGCCGATCTCGTCCTTCATCCGGGTGAACGCGGCCTGCCGCTGCTCACCCTGCTGCTTCAGCTCGTCGATCCGGCGCAGCTTCTGCTGCAGCTGCTCGACGAGGTCGCCGTGGCTGCCGTACGCCATGCAGGTCCCTCCCCGTGGTGAATTGCGCACCTTCGGTATCGGATCATGCACCACACGTGTGTGCGGCGGGCGCGCTTCCGGGCAACTCACCGATTCGATTGATCACTTTTCGCCACGCGGGAATTCCGCCGCCAATTCCGGCGTTGTAACACTCGCCGAAGATGCCCCCCGACCTGCTCGAACGCGCAGGCCGACGGTGTCCCGACAGTTGGCGGAAGGGTCCTGCGAGGCCGTCTTTCCGCTAGACTCGCCACACCACCTTCTCGCCGGAGCCGGGGTGTGAGCCCGTTAGGGACCCCCGATGCCACCGCCTGCCACAAGGGCGGGTATCTTTGACGACTGTGCCCGGCATGCGTCGGGCCGCTCTGCGTGCTTTTCGGCCAAGCGGGGATGCTCCGGCATCGTGGCGACGGCCGCGGCGAAGCGGAGCTCCACGGAAATCCGAGGGAACGTTAGCGGTCGAGAGACCCAGACGCGGGCCGACACGCCCGACCTCGGGGGCCGGGGAGACCAAGACGGAACAAGCAAGACGCGACAGAAGGCTGGTCCATTGCCCACGATCCAGCAGCTGGTCCGCAAGGGCCGCCAGGACAAGGCTGCCAAGCAGAAGACCGCGGCCCTCAAGGGGAGTCCGCAGCGGCGTGGCGTGTGCACCCGCGTGTACACCACGACGCCCAAGAAGCCGAACTCGGCGCTGCGCAAGGTCGCGCGTGTCAAGCTGACCAGCGGCATCGAGGTCACCGCCTACATCCCGGGCGAGGGCCACAACCTGCAGGAGCACTCGATGGTGCTCGTGCGCGGTGGTCGTGTGAAGGACCTGCCCGGCGTTCGCTACAAGATCATCCGCGGTTCGCTCGACACCCAGGGTGTGAAGAACCGCAAGCAGGCGCGCAGCCGGTACGGCGCGAAGAAGGAGAAGAGCTAATGCCCCGCAAGGGTCCGGCCCCGAAGCGGCCGCTGATCTCCGACCCGGTCTACGGTTCTCCGCTGGTCACGCAGCTGATCAACAAGGTGCTGACCGACGGCAAGCGCTCGCTGGCCGAGCGCATCGTCTACGGCGCGCTGGAAGGCGCCCGTGAGAAGACCGGCACGGATCCCGTCGTCACGCTGAAGCGTGCGCTGGACAACGTGAAGCCGAGCATCGAGGTGAAGAGCCGCCGCGTCGGTGGTGCCACCTACCAGGTGCCGATCGAGGTCAAGCCGGGCCGCTCGACGACCCTTGCGCTGCGGTGGATCGTCAGCTTCTCCCGCGCCCGCCGCGAGAAGACCATGATCGAGCGCCTGCAGAACGAGCTGCTCGATGCGAGCAACGGCCTCGGGGCCAGCGTGAAGCGCCGCGAGGACACCCACAAGATGGCCGAGTCCAACAAGGCGTTCGCCCACTACCGGTGGTGAACGTAGCCCGGCTGCCGAGACAAGCCAGGCCGGGCCCCAAGCTTCGAGACAGGGGAACAGTGCAGTGGCACGCGACGTGCTGACCGACCTGAACAAGGTCCGCAACATCGGCATCATGGCTCACATCGACGCCGGTAAGACCACCACCACCGAGCGGATCCTGTTCTACACCGGGATCAACTACAAGATCGGCGAGGTGCACGACGGCGCCGCGACGATGGACTGGATGGAGGAGGAGCAGAAGCGGGGTATCACCATCACCTCGGCTGCCACCACCACCTTCTGGGCCGACCACCAGATCAACATCATCGACACCCCCGGCCACGTCGACTTCACCGTCGAGGTGGAGCGTTCGCTGCGGGTGCTCGACGGTGCCGTTGCCGTCTTCGACGGCAAGGAGGGTGTCGAGCCCCAGTCCGAGCAGGTCTGGCGCCAGGCCGACAAGTACGAGGTCCCGCGCATCTGCTTCGTCAACAAGATGGACAAGCTGGGCGCGGACTTCTACTTCACCGTCCGCACCATCGAGGAGCGCCTCGGTGCGCGCCCGCTGGTCATCCAGCTGCCGATCGGCGCCGAGAGCGACTTCCAGGGCGTCATCGACCTGGTCCGCATGAAGGCGCTGACCTGGCGGGGCGAGGTCAAGAAGGGCGAGGACTACGAGGTCGAGGACATCCCGGCCGACCTCGCCGACAAGGCCGCCGAGTACCGCGACAAGCTGATCGAGGCCGTCGCGGAGACCGACGACGCCCTGATGGAGAAGTACTTCGGCGGCGAGGAGCTGTCCGAGGCCGACATCAAGGCCGGCATCCGCAAGCTGACGGTCGCCCGCGAGGCGTACCCGGTGCTGTGCGGCTCCGCGTTCAAGAACAAGGGCGTGCAGCCCATGCTGGACGCGGTGATCGACTACCTGCCGTCGCCGCTGGACGTCCCCGCCGTCGAGGGCACCCTCACCGACGGTGAGACCGCCGCGTCGCGGAAGCCGTCGGTCGACGAGCCGTTCGCGGCTCTCGCGTTCAAGATCGCCGCGCACCCGTTCTTCGGCAAGCTGACCTACGTCCGGGTGTACTCGGGCAAGGTCGCCGCCGGCGCGCAGGTCATCAACTCGACCAAGGAGCGCAAGGAGCGCATCGGGAAGCTCTTCCAGATGCACTCCAACAAGGAGAACCCGGTCGACGAGGCCCAGGCCGGCCACATCTACGCGGTCATCGGCCTGAAGGACACCACGACCGGTGACACCCTGTGCGACCCGCAGAACCCGATCGTCCTCGAGTCGATGACCTTCCCGGAGCCGGTCATCAAGGTGGCCATCGAGCCCAAGACGAAGGCCGACCAGGAGAAGCTGTCGACCGCGATCCAGAAGCTGGCCGAGGAGGACCCCACCTTCCAGGTCCAGCTGGACGAGGAGACCGGTCAGACGATCATCGCGGGCATGGGCGAGCTGCACCTCGAGGTGCTGGTCAACCGCATGAAGTCCGACTACAAGGTCGAGGCGAACATCGGTAAGCCGCAGGTCGCCTACCGCGAGACGATCCGCCGCACGGTCGAGAAGTACGAGTACACGCACAAGAAGCAGACCGGTGGTTCTGGTCAGTTCGCGCGCGTGATCATCAAGCTGGAGCCGCTGTCCACTGGCGACGGCGCCCTCTACGAGTTCGACAACAAGGTCACCGGTGGCCGCGTGCCGCGCGAGTACATCCCGTCGGTGGACGCCGGTGCCCAGGACGCCATGCAGTACGGTGTCCTCGCCGGTTACCCGCTGGTCGGGCTGAAGGTGACCCTGTTGGACGGCGCTTACCACGAGGTCGACTCGTCGGAAATGGCCTTCAAGATCGCCGGTTCCATGGCGCTCAAGGAGGCCGCGCGCCAGGCCAGCCCGGTTCTGCTCGAGCCGGTCATGGCCGTCGAGGTGACCACCCCCGAGGACTACATGGGTGACGTCATCGGCGACCTCAACTCTCGCCGTGGCCAGATCCAGGCCATGGACGAGCGGGCAGGCACCCGAGTCGTGAAGGCACTGGTTCCGCTGTCCGAGATGTTCGGGTACGTCGGCGACCTGCGGTCTCGTACCCAGGGTCGGGCGAACTACTCGATGACGTTCGACTCCTACGCCGAGGTTCCCTCGAACGTCGCGAAGGAGATCATCGCGAAGGCGACGGGGGAGTAAACCCCTCCGCACCCAACGCGGGCGCGCACAGGGGCCTCCCCTAGGGTCCGCACAACCGACCAGATCGATCGCCGTTCGGCTGCCACGCCGTCCGGTGAAGCAAAAGCAAGAGTCCAGGAGGACATTCCAGTGGCGAAGGCGAAGTTCGAGCGGAGCAAGCCGCACGTCAACATCGGGACCATCGGTCACGTCGACCACGGCAAGACCACGCTGACCGCGGCGATCACCAAGGTTCTGCACGACAAGTACCCGGAGCTCAACGAGTCCCGGGCGTTCGACCAGATCGACAACGCGCCGGAAGAGAAGCAGCGCGGCATCACGATCAACATCTCGCACGTCGAGTACCAGACCGAGAAGCGTCACTACGCCCACGTGGACGCCCCCGGTCACGCGGACTACATCAAGAACATGATCACCGGTGCCGCCCAGATGGACGGCGCGATCCTGGTGGTCGCCGCGACCGACGGCCCGATGCCGCAGACCCGTGAGCACGTGCTGCTCGCCCGCCAGGTCGGCGTGCCCTACATCGTGGTGGCCCTGAACAAGGCCGACATGGTGGACGACGAGGAGATCCTCGAGCTGGTCGAGCTGGAGGTCCGCGAGCTGCTGTCCTCGCAGGAGTTCCCCGGCGACGACGCCCCCGTGGTCAAGGTCTCCGGCCTCAAGGCCCTCGAGGGCGACGCCAAGTGGGCCGAGTCGGTTCTCGAGCTCATGCAGGCCGTCGACGACAACGTGCCGGACCCGGTGCGTGACCTCGACAAGCCGTTCCTGATGCCGATCGAGGACGTCTTCACCATCACCGGCCGCGGCACCGTCGTGACCGGTCGCGTGGAGCGCGGCCAGATCAACGTCAACGAAGAGGTCGAGATCGTGGGTATCCGCGAGAAGTCGACCAAGACCACCGTCACCGGTGTCGAGATGTTCCGCAAGCTGCTCGACTCGGGCCAGGCCGGTGACAACGTCGGTCTGCTGCTCCGCGGCATCAAGCGCGAGGACGTCGAGCGCGGCCAGGTCGTCGTGAAGCCCGGCACCACGACTCCGCACACGGAGTTCGAGGGCTCGGTCTACATCCTGTCCAAGGACGAGGGTGGCCGGCACACGCCGTTCTTCAACAACTACCGCCCGCAGTTCTACTTCCGCACGACCGACGTGACCGGTGTCGTCACCCTCCCCGAGGGCACCGAGATGGTCATGCCGGGTGACAACACCGAGATCAAGGTGCAGCTCATCCAGCCGGTCGCCATGGACGAGGGTCTGCGGTTCGCCATCCGTGAGGGTGGCCGGACCGTCGGCGCGGGCCAGGTCACCAAGATCATCAAGTGATTCCATCCGGCCCCGGAGTGCTTATAGCACCCCGGGGCCGGGTTGTGGAACCACGTGTGCGACACTAGTTGAGTTGCTCGTTGCGGGGCGGCCGATATCTCTAGAGAAATCGGCCGCCCCGGCGCGAGCGGCCTTGGTCCGTGGGTTTCCCAGGGGGAGACCGCGGGCGCGACAGATGGCCGGCACGGCCGTCTCGCGGTGAAGACCAACCGGCACGACGACGATCCTCCTACGGGATCAGTCTGCGCAGCGGGCGCGACACGCCCGACCGCGTGGATCGGACGCGAGGGCGTTGACGTGCGGAAACCGGCGCGAATGCGCGGGTAGAGATAGCGGCACAAGACGAAGGAACGAGCTGCGACCATGGCGGGACAGAAGATCCGCATCAGGCTCAAGGCCTACGACCACGAGGCGATCGATGCCAGCGCGCGCAAGATCGTCGAGACGGTGACGCGCACCGGCGCCTCGGTCGTCGGACCTGTGCCGCTGCCCACCGAGAAGAACGTTTACTGCGTCATCCGCTCGCCGCACAAGTACAAGGACTCGCGCGAGCACTTCGAGATGCGCACGCACAAGCGGCTGATCGACATCCTCGACCCGACGCCGAAGACGGTCGACGCGCTCATGCGCATCGACCTCCCGGCGAGCGTCGACGTCAACATCCAGTAAGCGTTGGGCGAGCGGCGGAGATAAGAGACTCATGTCTGACAGGCAAGTAAAGGGCATCCTGGGCACCAAGCTCGGCATGACCCAGGTCTTCGGCGAGGACAACCGGATCGTTCCGGTGACCGTCGTGCAGGCCGGGCCGAACGTGGTGACCCAGATCCGTACCCAGGACAACGACGGCTACCAGGCCGTGCAGCTGGCTTTCGGCGCCGTGGACCCGCGCAAGGTCAACAAGCCGGTGACCGGCCACTTCCAGAAGGCCGGCGTGACGCCGCGGCGTTACCTCGCCGAGCTGCGCACGACCGACGCCGAGAGCTACGAGGTCGGCCAGGAGATCACCGCCGAGGTGTTCCCCGCCGGCTCGCGCGTCGACGTCACGGGCACCAGCAAGGGCAAGGGCTACGCCGGTGTCATGAAGCGTCACGGCTTCAAGGGCCAGGGCGCCAGCCACGGTAACCAGGCGAAGCACCGCGCCCCCGGCTCGATCGGTGGCTGCGCCACCCCGGGCCGCGTCTTCAAGGGCCTGCGGATGGCCGGCCGCATGGGTGGCGTCAAGGTCACCACGCAGGGCCTGACCGTCCACGACGTGCGCGCCGAAGAGGGCCTGCTGCTGATCAAGGGCGCCGTTCCCGGCCCCAAGGGCAGCCTCGTCTTCGTCAAGACCGCCGCGAAGGGTGGTGCTACCGAATGACCAGCGTCGAGCTGAAGACCCCGGCCGGCAGCGCCGAGGGCACCGTCGAGCTCCCCGCCGAGATCTTCGACGTGCAGGCCAACGTGCCGCTGATGCACCAGGTCGTGGTGGCCCAGCAGGCCGCCGCGCGCCAGGGCACGCACGACACGAAGACCCGCGGCGAGGTCTCCGGTGGCGGCAAGAAGCCGTACCGCCAGAAGGGCACCGGCCGCGCCCGCCAGGGTTCGACCCGCGCCCCGCAGTTCGCCGGCGGTGGCACCGTCCACGGCCCCACGCCGCGCGACTACACCCAGCGCACCCCGAAGAAGATGAAGGCCGCCGCCCTGCGTGGCGCCCTCTCCGACCGGGCGCGCGCCGGCCAGGTGCACGTCATCACCGAGCTGGTGTCGGGCGAGAAGCCCAGCACCAAGGAGGCGAAGAAGGTCCTCGCCGCCGTGACCCAGGCCAAGCGCCTGCTGGTCGTGCTGCACCGCGAGGACGAGCAGGGCTGGCTGTCGGCCCGCAACCTGCCGAACGTGCACCTGATCAACCCCGACCAGCTCAACACCTACGACGTGCTGGTCAACGACGACGTGGTGTTCACCAAGGCCGCGTACGACGCCTTCATCGCCGGTCCCGTCAAGGGCAAGGCGGCCAAGGCTTCGGCTCGGGCCAGCGAGGTTGAAGGGAGTGAAGCGCAGTGAGCAGCGTTGCCATCCCGGACCCTCGTGACATCGTGCTCGCGCCGGTGATCTCCGAGAAGTCCTACGGGCTCCTCGAGGACCACAAGTACACGTTCGAGGTCCGGCCGGACGCCAACAAGACGCAGATCAAGATCGCCGTCGAGCAGATCTTCGGCGTCAAGGTCGTCAGCGTGAACACGCTGAACCGGCAGGGCAAGCGCAAGCGGACCCGCTACGGCTTCGGCAAGCGCAAGAACGTCAAGCGCGCCGTCGTGACGCTGTCCGCCGAGAGCAAGCCGATCGAGATCTTCGGCGGACCCGCCGCGTAAGGGACGGAAAGCTGTCATGGGTATTCGTAAGTACAAGCCGACGACTCCGGGCCGCCGTGGCTCGAGCGTGTCGGACTTCGCCGAGATCACCCGGTCCGAGCCGGAGAAGTCGCTGCTGCGCCCGCTGAGCAAGTCGGGTGGCCGCAACTCCTCGGGCAAGATCACCACCCGGCACAAGGGTGGCGGCCACAAGCGGGCCTACCGGGTCATCGACTTCCGGCGCAACGACAAGGACGGCATCCCGGCCAAGGTCGCGCACATCGAGTACGACCCCAACCGGACCGCCCGCATCGCGCTGCTGCACTACGCGGACGGCGAGAAGCGCTACATCATCGCGCCGGACAAGCTCAAGCAGGGCGACACGGTGGAAGCCGGCCCGCGCGCCGACATCAAGCCGGGCAACAACCTGCCGCTGCGCAACATCCCGGTCGGCACCGTGGTGCACGCCATCGAGCTGCGTCCCGGTGGCGGCGCGAAGATCGCCCGCTCCGCCGGCGCCCGCGTGCAGCTGGTCGCCAAGGACGGCCCGTACGCCCAGCTGCGGATGCCCTCGGGCGAGATCCGCAACGTGGACGTGCGCAACCGCGCCACCGTCGGCGAGGTCGGCAACTCCGAGCACCAGAACATCAACTGGGGCAAGGCGGGCCGCAACCGCTGGCGCGGCAAGCGCCCGACCGTCCGTGGTGTCGTCATGAACCCGGTCGACCACCCGCACGGTGGTGGTGAGGGCAAGACCTCGGGTGGTCGCCACCCGGTCAACCCGAACGGCAAGCCGGAGGGCCGCACCCGCCGCCGCAAGCCGTCCGACGCACTGATCGTCCGCCGCCGGCGTACCGGCAAGAAGCGCTGAGCAGGGAGGTAAGACAACATGCCGCGTAGCCTGAAGAAGGGCCCGTTCGTGGACGACCACCTGCTCAAGAAGGTGGACGCGCTCAACGAGTCGGGCAAGAAGACCGTGATCAAGACCTGGTCCCGCCGGTCCACGATCATCCCGGACATGCTGGGTCACACCATCGCGGTGCACGACGGCCGCAAGCACGTGCCGGTGTTCGTCAGCGAGGCCATGGTCGGCCACAAGCTTGGCGAGTTCGCTCCGACGCGGACCTTCAAGGGTCACGTCAAGGATGACCGGAAGTCGCGCCGCCGCTGAGCGGGCACACGAGAGTTAGGGAAAGCAAGCGATGACAGCCCCAGAAACCGCTCCGGCCCAGGTGGCCGTGGCGCGGGCTCGCTTCGTCCGGGACTCGCCGACGAAGGTGCGCCGGGTGATCGAGCTGATCAAGGGTCTTAGCGCCGCCGAAGCCCTCGCCGTGCTCCGGTTCTCGCCGTACGCGGCGAGCCAGCCGGTGGCGAAGGTGCTCGCCAGCGCCGTGGCCAACGCCGAGAACAACCTCAACCTGGACCCGGACACGCTGTTCGTGAAGAACGCGTACGCCGACGAGGGCCCGACCCTCAAGCGCATCCAGCCGCGCGCCCAGGGCCGTGCGTACCGGATCCGGAAGCGCACCAGCCACATCACGGTCGAGGTGGAGTCGCGTCCGGAAGCGAAGAAGAGCGGTAAGAAGAAGGCAGGTGGCCGCTAGTGGGCCAGAAGATCAACCCGCACGGCTTCCGGCTGGGGATCACCACCGACTGGAAGTCGCGCTGGTACGCCGACAAGCAGTACGCGGAGTACGTGGCCGAGGACGTCAAGATCCGCAAGCTGCTGTCCACGGGCATGGAGCGCGCCGGCATCTCCAAGGTCGAGATCGAGCGCACCCGTGACCGCGTGCGGGTCGACATCCACACCGCGCGTCCGGGCATCGTGATCGGCCGCCGCGGCGCGGAGGCCGACCGGATCCGCGGCTCGCTGGAGAAGCTGACCGGCAAGCAGGTCCAGCTGAACATCCTCGAGGTCAAGAACCCCGAGGCCGACGCGCAGCTGGTCGCCCAGAGCGTCGCCGAGCAGCTGTCCAACCGCGTGGCGTTCCGCCGCGCGATGCGCAAGGCGATCCAGACGACCATGCGCTCGTCGCAGGTCAAGGGCATCCGCGTGCAGTGCAGCGGCCGCCTCGGCGGTGCCGAGATGTCGCGGTCGGAGCACTACCGCGACGGCCGGGTCCCGCTGCACACGCTGCGCGCGGACATCGACTACGGCTTCTTCGAGGCCCGCACCACCTTCGGCCGCATCGGCGTGAAGGTGTGGATCTACAAGGGTGACCTGGTCGGCGGCCTGAAGGCCAAGGCCGAGCGGGACGCCGCGGCCGCCAACGAGCGTCCGCGCCGGGAGCGTCCGTCGCGCCCGCGCCGTTCCGGCGCCCAGGGCACGACGCCGACCTCGACCGAAGCCGGCCGCGCCGCTGCCGCCGCGAAGGCCGACACGGATGTCGCGACCAGCGAGGCGCCCGCGCAGGGTTCGCCGGACGCGGCCGAGAAGACGGAGGGCTGAGGCGTGCTCGTCCCACGCAAGGTCAAGCACCGCAAGCAGCACTCGCCGAAGCGCGCCGGTGCCGCCAAGGGCGGCACGAAGGTCACCTTCGGTGAGTACGGCATCCAGGCGCTTGAGCACCACTACGTGACCAACCGGCAGATCGAGTCCGCTCGTATCGCCATCACCCGGCACATCAAGCGTGGCGGCAAGGTCTGGATCAACATCTTCCCGGACCGCCCGCTCACCAAGAAGCCGGCCGAAACCCGCATGGGTTCCGGTAAGGGTTCGCCCGAGTGGTGGGTCGCCAACGTGAAGCCGGGCCGCGTCATGTTCGAGCTGAGCTTCCCGAACGAGGCCCAGGCTCGTGAGGCGCTGCGCCGCGCGATCCACAAGCTCCCCATGAAGTGCCGCATCGTGACCCGTGAAGGTGGTGAGTTCTGATGGCGCAGGCAGGTGTCGCCGCCGCAGAGCTGCGTGAGCTCACCAACGAGGAGCTCGTGCTGCGCCTGAAGGAAGCCAAGGAGGAGCTGTTCAACCTCCGCTTCCAGATGGCCACCGGGCAGCTGGACAACAACCGCCGCCTCCGCACCGTCCGTGCCGACATCGCTCGGATCTACACGGTGATGCGGGAGCGCGAGCTCGGCCTGTCCGTTTCCCCCGACGCCGAGAATGAAGAAGGTGCTGCCTGATGAGTGAGCAGACCCCAGAGCTCGCCGCGCAGCCGGTGCAGAGCGCCGAATCCGGTCGCAACTACCGCAAGGTCCGTGAGGGTTACGTCGTCTCGGACAAGATGGACAAGACGATCGTGGTCGAGCTCGAGGACCGCAAGAAGCACCGCCGCTACGGCAAGGTTCTCCGCTCCACCAGCAAGGTGAAGGCGCACGACGAGGAGAACACCGCCGGCATCGGTGACCGCGTGATCCTCATGGAGACCCGCCCGACCTCGGCCACCAAGCGGTGGCGGCTCGTGCGGATCGTGGAGAAGGCCAAGTAATCGGAGGCCCATCTCGGGCCTCCTCCGTTCCGCCAGGCTCGCCGGAAGGTGAGAACCGGCGCGACATACAGGAGTTGACGTGATCCAGCAGGAGTCGCGGCTGCGAGTCGCCGACAACACGGGTGCCAAGGAGATCCTCTGCATCCGCGTGCTCGGTGGCTCGGGACGGCGCTACGCGGGTATCGGCGACATCATCGTCGCCACCGTCAAGGACGCCATCCCGGCTGCCGGGGTGAAGAAGGGTGACGTGGTCAAGGCCGTCGTCGTCCGCACGACGAAGGAGCGGCGTCGCCCGGACGGCTCCTACATCAAGTTCGACGAGAACGCCGCCGTGCTCATCAAGAACGACAACGAGCCGCGCGGCACCCGCATCTTCGGCCCGGTCGGCCGTGAGCTGCGTGACCGCAAGTTCATGAAGATCATCTCGCTGGCGCCGGAGGTGCTCTGATGAAGGTGAAGAAGGGCGACACGGTCGTCGTCATCGCCGGCAAGGACAAGGGCGCCAAGGGCAAGGTCATCAAGGCCTACCCGGAGCGCCAGCGGGTGCTGGTCGAGGGCGTGAACCGGATCAAGAAGCACACCCGGATCTCCCAGACCCAGCGCGGCGCGCAGTCCGGCGGCATCGTGACGCAGGAGGCCCCGATCCACGTGTCGAACGTGATGGTCGTGGACTCCGACGGCAAGCCGACCCGCGTGGGCTACCGCATCGGCGAGGACGGCAAGAAGGTTCGCATCTCGCGCCGGACCGGTAAGGACATCTGATGACGACCGCAGAGAAGATCGTGCCGCGGTTGAAGACGCGGTACCGCGAAGAGATCAAGGGCGAGCTCCGCAGCGAGTTCGGCTACGAGAACGTCCACCAGATCCCGGGCGTGGTCAAGGTCGTCGTCAACATGGGTGTCGGCGACGCCGCGCGGGACAGCAAGCTGATCGACGGTGCGATCCGCGACCTCGCGGCCATCACCGGTCAGAAGCCCGAGGTGCGCCGGGCGCGCAAGTCCATCGCGCAGTTCAAGCTGCGTGAGGGCCAGCCGATCGGTGCGCGCGTGACGCTGCGCGGCGACCGCATGTGGGAGTTCCTGGACCGGCTGCTGACGATCGCGCTGCCGCGTATCCGCGACTTCCGCGGGCTGTCGGCCAAGCAGTTCGACGGCAACGGCAACTACACCTTCGGTCTCAACGAGCAGTCCATGTTCCACGAGATCGACCCCGACTCCATCGACCGCCCGCGCGGCATGGACGTCACCGTTGTCACCACCGCTACCACCGACGACGAGGGCCGCGCGCTGCTCCGCAAGCTCGGCTTCCCGTTCAAGGAGAACTGATGGCCAAGAAGGCTCTGATCGCCAAGGCGGCCCGCAAGCCGAAGTTCAAGGTGCGTGCCTACACGCGCTGCAACAAGTGCGGCCGGCCCCACTCGGTGTTCCGCAAGTTCGGACTGTGCCGGGTTTGCCTGCGCGAGATGGCGCACGCGGGCGAACTCCCCGGTGTGTCCAAGTCCAGCTGGTAGGAACGACAGAAGCTCCCACTTCGCCACAGGCCCTCTGACTAGGGGGAACCAGGCGAGAAAGGTTGAAGGTCACCATGACGATGACCGACCCCATCGCAGACTTCCTGACACGTCTGCGGAACGCCAACTCGGCGTACCACGACGAGGTCGTGGTGCCGCACTCGAAGCTCAAGGCGAACATCGCCGAGATCCTGAAGCGCGAGGGTTACATCTCGGGCTACCGGGACGAGCCGGGTGAGAAGCACAAGAACCTCATCGTGGAACTGAAGTACGGCCGCAACCGCGAGCGCAGCATCGCCGGTCTGCGCCGCGTGTCCAAGCCGGGTCTGCGGGTGTACGCCAAGTCGACCGAGCTGCCGAGCGTGCTGGGCGGGCTGGGCATCGCGATCATCTCGACGTCGGGCGGCCTTCAGACCGACCGGCAGGCCAAGCGCAACGGTGTGGGCGGGGAAGTCCTCGCCTACGTCTGGTAACGGAAGGGAGAGCAGGCATGTCGCGCATCGGTAAGCAGCCGATCACCGTCCCTTCCGGGGTCGAGGTGACCATCGACGGCCAGAACATTTCGGTGAAGGGTCCCAAGGGCACCCTGTCGCACACCATCGCCGAGCCGATCACGGTCGAGCGCGGTGAGGACGGCGCGCTGCTGGTCAAGCGCCCGGACGACGAGCGGGAGAGCCGTGCGCTGCACGGTCTGACCCGCACGCTGGTCAACAACCTGGTCGTGGGTGTGACCGAGGGTTACGAGAAGAAGCTCGAGATCCACGGTGTCGGTTACCGCGTCCAGGCCAAGGGCAGCAACCTCGAGTTCGCCCTCGGCTACAGCCACCCCGTGCTGATCGAGGCGCCGGAAGGCATCACCTTCAAGGTCGAGACCCCGACCCGGTTCTCCGTGTCCGGCATCGACAAGCAGAAGGTCGGCCAGATCGCCGCGGTGATCCGCCGGCTCCGCCGTCCGGACCCGTACAAGGGCAAGGGGCTGCGCTACGAGGGTGAGCGCATCCGTCGCAAGGTCGGAAAGACGGGTAAGTGATCATGAGCGAAACGGCAACGAAGAAGCGGAAGCCGGTCGGCAAGGACATCTCGACCCGGCGCCGCGTCGCGAAGGCGCGCCGTCACTTCCGGCTTCGCAAGAAGGTCGGCGGGACCGCCCAGCGGCCCCGGCTGGTCATCCACCGGTCCTCGCGGCACATCACGGTCCAGGTGATCGACGACGTGGCAGGCCACACGGTCGCCTCGGCGTCGAGCCTCGAGGCCGACGTGCGTGCGCTCGAGGGCGACAAGAAGGCCAAGGCCGCCAAGGTCGGCGAGCTCGTGGCCGCCCGCGCCAAGGGTGCGGGCATCTCCAGCGTCGTGTTCGACCGCGGTGGCAACCGCTACCACGGCCGCATCGCCGCGCTGGCCGACGCCGCTCGCGAGGCGGGGTTGGAGTTCTGAGAACCATGCACATGCTCGCGAATGGAAGGAAAGCCTGATGCCGGGACGTACACGGCAGGGCGGTGGACAGGGCGGTCCGGGCGGCAACGACCGCGACCGTCGTGACCGCCGCGACCGCCGCGACGGTGGCCGTGGCGGGGCCGGCCAGGAGAAGACCCCGCACCTCGAGCGCGTCGTCGCGATCAACCGCGTCGCCAAGGTCGTGAAGGGTGGTCGTCGCTTCAGCTTCACCGCCCTGGTGGTCGTCGGTGACGGCGACGGTCAGGTCGGCGTCGGCTACGGCAAGGCCAAGGAAGTTCCCGCGGCCATCGCCAAGGGCGTCGAGGAAGCGAAGAAGAACTTCTTCCGCGTTCCCCGGATCGCCGGCACCATCCCGCACCCGGTCCAGGGTGAGGAGGCCGCCGGTGTGGTCCTGCTCCGCCCGGCCAGCGCCGGTACCGGTGTCATCGCCGGTGGCCCGGTCCGCGCGGTGCTGGAGTGCGCGGGTGTGCACGACGTGCTGTCGAAGTCGCTCGGCTCGGACAACGCGATCAACATCGTGCACGCCACCGTGGCGGCCCTGAAGGGGCTCCAGCGTCCGGAGGAGGTGGCGGCCCGTCGCGGTCTGCCGCTCGAGGACGTCGCGCCGGCCCGGATGCTGCGTCAGCGTGCGGGACAGGGGGTCTGACATGGCTCAGCTCAAGGTGACCCAGGTCAAGAGCAAGATCGGCACCAAGCACAACCACCGGGAGTCCCTGCGGACCCTCGGGCTGCGCAAGATCCGGCAGTCCGTGGTGCGCGAGGACACCCCGGAGGTCCGCGGTCTGATCCACACCGTCCGCCACCTCGTGACTGTTGAGGAGGTCAAGGCATGACGGCCATCAAGATCCACCACCTGCGCCCGGCCCCGGGCGCCAAGCGCGAGAAGATCCGCGTCGGTCGTGGTGAGGGTTCGAAGGGCAAGACCGCCGGTCGCGGTACGAAGGGCACCAAGGCCCGGAAGAACGTGCCCGCCGGTTTCGAGGGTGGGCAGATGCCCATCCACATGCGGCTGCCGAAGCTGCGTGGCTTCAAGAACCGCTTCCGCACCGAGTACCAGCCGGTGAACGTCGGTGACATCGCCCGGGTCTTCCCGGACGGTGGCGACGTCACCAAGGAGCAGCTGGTCGAGCGCGGTCTGGTTCGCAAGAACGAGCTCGTCAAGGTCCTCGGCAACGGCGACCTGAACGGCGTGAAGCTGAACGTCACCGCCGACAAGTTCTCCTCGTCCGCGAAGGAGAAGCTCGAGGCGGCCGGCGGTTCGGCCACCGAGCTCTGAGTTCTGCCTGCGGCAAGGGCCCGCTGGTCTCCGGACCGGCGGGCCCTTTCCTTTGCGTGCTGGTGGTGCCACGATCGGGTGATGTCGTTCCCGGGGGTTCCACCTGGTTACCCGCCGGTGCCGAGCCGTCGACCTGGTTGGCACGGTGGACGTCTGCTGGGCGCCGCGCTGGCGTTGCTCGCCGCCGCGGCCGCCGTCACGGGCTCGTTCTTCGCGTTGTTCGAGGGCGAGCTGCTCTTCCAGGGTGAGCCGCAGCTGTCGCTGACGGTCACCGGGTGGGACTTGACCGCGGAGGCGGCGCAGCCCGGGATCCCGACGAACACCTTCGGCAGCCCGGTCCGCAACGGCTACCTGCTGGCGGCGGCCGGGTTGTTGCTGGTCATCGCGGCGGTGCTGAGCCTGGCCGCGGCTCGCCGCGATTCGTCGCCCGCCCGGAAGTTCGCGGCGGCGCTGGCCACGGCGACCGGCGCGGCCTTCCTCCTCGCGACCGCAGCCGGGATCGTCCTGCAGGGGGTCAGCCTCCACGAGAGCTTCCGCCCGACGGGCGCCGCGGAGGGCGACGGCGATTTCTCGACGAGCGACCGGCTCGGACTCGGGTTCTGGTTGGTCGCCGGCGCCACCCTGGCGGCGATCGTGGCCGCGGTCCTGGCCGCCGCGCGGGGCCGCCGCGCGCCGCAGGACCTGACGACGCCGCGCTACGGGATCCCCGCGCCGTCCGGGTACCAGCCCGGACCGCAGTTCCCGGCCCCGACGAGGCACTGGCCCGGCGGCGAGCCCTACCCGAGCGCCCCGTCTGCGGGACAGGCCATGCCCCTGCCGCACGCCGGCTACCCACCCGGCCCGAGCACGCCCGGTCAGGGCGTAGGAAGTCAGGGCGAGCCGGGCGCGAACGCGGCGGGCCAGGGACTGTCGGGACAGAGCGGCTGGCGCCCGAACCCGGCAAGCCGGCACCATCCCGCCGAGGCGCAACCGGGGGAGCGCCAAGGGGCCTCGCCGGAAGGCGACCCGCGCGGCGAGGAGCGCCCAAGCTCCTAACGTCCCGCCTATTGGGTAGGTGGGCGCTCGCCTCGCCGCCACCCGCCGCGCCGAGTCCGGCAGCCGTGCCGGAGTGCGGCACCTCGCGATCCGCCGACATGCTGCCGCCGCTCGTGAGCTGCCGTGCCGCCGCCCGCCCCGAAAATCAGCCGCCCCTCGTCAGCACAGCCAGTACCGTCACGGCGATGACCTGGTTGCTCGTCTTCCTCGGCGCCGCCATGCTCATCGCCCTCACGCCGGGCGCCAACAACCTTCTCGGGCTGCACCACGGCATCCAGCACGGCCTCCCGCGGGCCCTCGCGGGGCTGCTCGGGCGCTTGGCGGCCTTCACGCTCATGATCGGCGCCGTCGCGGCGGGGCTCGGTCAGCTGCTCGCCGCGTCCGAGCCCGCGCTCACCGCTGTCAAGTGGGCCGGTGTCGCCTACCTCGTCTGGCTCGGCGTCCGGCTCCTCCGCAGCAAGCCCCAGCCACCGGCGGAACAACCACCCGGCCCCGTGCTGCGCAAGGAGTTCCTCGTCGCCATCACCAACCCCAAGGCGATCCTCATCTTCACCGCGTTCGTGCCGCAGTTCGTCGACCCCGCGCACGGGTCACCCACCGCGCAGATCGCGATCCTCGGCGGCGTCTACCTCGTCGCCGAGTTCCTCGCCGGCACGGCCTACGCCGCGGTCGGCGCCGCGCTCAAGGCCGTCCGCCTGAGCGTCGAATCCCGGCGGAACCTGGACCGCGGCACCGGAGTGGTCCTGCTCGGCATGGCCGGCACCCTGGCCGCCTCCGGCTCATAACACGGCCTACCTCACAACCCTCCAACGCCCGGCTGTTAGAGTCGGGCGACGCGCTTCGGGGACCGACATGCCCCGGAGCGCTGCTGGCTTGCCAGCGACATGGTGTTCCTGCCGGCCAGCGTGCCGGCCAAGCCGATCGCCGGTGACACCCACCGGCGACGCCGAGGAGGTCCCCCGCGTGCTCAGCGCCTTTCGCTCGGCTCTCGCCACGCCGGACCTGCGCAAGAAGATCCTGTTCACGCTGTTGATCGTGGCCGTGTACCGGATCGGTGCGGTCACCCCGGCGCCCGGGGTCTCCTATCCCAATGTGCAGGCATGCCAGGCCGGTGCCGACCAGTCCGGCATCTACTCCCTGCTGAACCTGTTCAGCGGCGGGGCGCTCCTGCAGCTGTCGATCTTCTCGACCGGCATCATGCCGTACATCACGGCCAGCATCATCATCCAGCTGCTCACCGTCGTCATCCCGCGGTTCGAGGAGCTGAAGAAGGAAGGCCAGGCCGGCCAGGGCAAGCTCACGCAGTACACCCGGTACCTGACGATCGCGCTGGCGATCCTGCAGGCGACCGGTGTGGTGGCGCTCGCCGACCGCGGCCAGCTGTTCCCGGACTGCGCGCAGTCGATCATCCCGGACAACAGCATCTTCTCGCTGGCGCTGATCGTCATCACCATGACGGCGGGCACCGCGGTCATGATGTGGCTGGGCGAGCTCATCACCGAGCGCGGCGTCGGCAACGGCATGTCCGTGCTGATCTTCCTGAACATCGCGGCCCGCATCCCGGCCGAGGGCATGAACATCCTCAACAACCAGGGCGGTCTCGTCTTCGCGCTGGTGTGCCTCTTCGGCCTGGTGATCATCGCCAGCGTCATCTTCGTCGAGCAGGGCCAGCGCCGGATCCCGGTGCAGTACGCCAAGCGGATGATTGGCCGCCGGATGTACGGCGGCACGTCGACCTACCTGCCGATCAAGGTGAACCAGGCCGGTGTCATCCCGGTCATCTTCGCTTCGTCGCTGCTGTACCTGCCGGACCTGATCAGCCGTCTGTTCGGCGACCCGACCAGCGGCTCCGGCTGGCAGGCGTTCCTGCAGACCTACGTGGTCAACCAGTCCAGCTGGGTGCACATCCTGCTGTACTTCGCGCTGATCATCTTCTTCACGTACTTCTACATCACCATCACGTTCAACGTGGATGAGCGCGCGGAGGAGATGAAGAAGTTCGGCGGCTTCATCCCGGGCATCCGCCCCGGTCGGCCGACCGCCGAGTACCTGAGCTTCGTCCTGGGCCGGATCACCTTCCCCGGCTCGCTCTACCTCGGCATCATCGCGATCCTCCCGAACTTCTTCCTGTCCATCACGCAGGAGGGCAACAACCAGAACTTCCCGTTCGGCGGCACCGCCGTGCTGATCATGGTCGGCGTCGGCCTCGACACGGTGAAGCAGATCGAAAGCCAGCTGATGCAGCGGAATTACGAAGGGTTCTTGCGATGACGCGCCTGGTTCTTGTCGGCCCGCCCGGAGCAGGGAAGGGAACTCAGGCGGTAGCGCTGTCGCAGCGGCTCTCCATCCCGCACATCTCCACGGGTGACCTCTTCCGCGCTCACGTGGCGGAGCAGACGCCGCTGGGCGAGGAGGCGAAGCGCTACCTCGACTCGGGCGAGCTGGTCCCGGACAGCGTCACCAACGAGATGGTCCGCGAGCGCCTTGCCGAGTCCGACACCAAGGCCGGCTTCCTGCTGGACGGGTTCCCGCGCAACACCAAGCAGGCCGAGGTCCTCGGCGAGATGCTGGCCGAGTCGGACAGCGCGCTCGACGCGGTCATCCAGCTCGACGTGCCGGAGGACGTCCTGGTCGAGCGCCTGCTGGGCCGCGGCCGCACGGACGACACCGAAGAGGTCATCCGCCGCAGGCAGCAGGTCTACCAGTCGGAGACAGCGCCGCTGCTGGACTACTACCGCGACATCCTGGTCAAGGTGGACGGCGTCGGCGAGGTCGACGAGGTCTCCTCGCGGATCGTGAACGCTCTCGACGCGCGCGCGTGAACCTGGTGCCTTCCGTGCTCCGCCGCCACCGCGGCATCGAGATCAAGACGCCCGGCGAGCTGGACGCGATGCGGGCCGCCGGCATCGTGGTGGCCCGCACCCTCGCGGCCGTCGCCGAGGCCGCCAAGCCCGGCGTCAGCACCGGCGACCTGGACGAGATCGCCGAGCAGACCATCCGCGCGGCCGGCGCGGTGCCCTCGTTCAAGGGCTACCACGGCTTCCCGGCCTCGATCTGCGCGTCGGTGAACGAGCAGGTCGTCCACGGCATCCCGGCGAAGACGACGGTGCTGGCCGAGGGCGACCTGCTGTCCGTGGACTGCGGCGCCATCCTCGACGGCTGGCACGGCGACTCCGCCGTCACCCTCGCCATCGGCGCGGTTTCGGCCGCCGACCAGGCGTTGTCGGCCGCCACCCGCGCCGCGATGCTCGCCGGCATCGAGGCCGCGGTGCCCGGCGCCCGGCTGACCGACATCTCGCATGCCGTGCAGTCCTCCGCCGAGACCTCTTCGGCGGCCGACGGCACCTCCTACGGCCAGATCGTCGAGTACGGCGGGCACGGCATCGGCACCGAGATGCACATGGAGCCGTTCCTGCCCAACGTCGGCAAGCCCGGCAAGGGGCCGAAGCTCAAGCCCGGCATGGCGCTGGCCATCGAGCCGATGCTGACCGGCGGCAGCGCCGAGACCGTCGAGCTCGAGGACGGCTGGACCGTGGTGACCGCGGACGGCTCACGTGCCGCCCACTGGGAGCACACCGTCGCCATCACCGAGGACGGCCCCCGCGTCCTGACCCTGCCCGAAGGCTCCTGACCTGCGGGTTCACCGCTTCCGGTGCGACTTGGGGTATCGTCGGAGTGACGTTGCCTACCACACATCACCCCGCCTCGCGAGGTGCGACACAGGCTGCGTACACTATCTAGCTGGCGTACTCATCACGCCGGTTCCAACGCGCTCGTGAATGCTCGGGTCCTTGGGGTCGGTGCGGCGTGTCCGCCGAACGCAAGAGTTGCCAATTCGGTGCTCTACCAAGTCACGAAACGCGGAGGACATGGCTAAGAAAGACGGGGCCATCGAGGTCGAAGGTCGGGTCATCGAGCCACTCCCCAACGCGATGTTCCGAGTCGAGTTGGAGAACGGTCACAAGGTCCTGGCACACATCAGCGGCAAGATGCGGCAGCACTACATCCGCATCCTCCCGGAAGACCGGGTTGTCGTCGAGCTGTCGCCGTACGACCTGTCTCGTGGGCGGATCGTCTACCGCTACAAGTGACGCGGTGAGCAACGCATAAGGAAGCAGGAGACGTGAAGGTCCAGCCGAGCGTCAAGAAGATCTGCGACAAGTGCAAGGTGATCCGCCGCCACGGCCGGATCATGGTGATCTGCGAGAACCTGCGGCACAAGCAGCGGCAGGGCTGATCACCGCCTGCACCACGCAGAGCGGACGGACAGCTGTATGACCTCCCCGCACCTGCCGGGCCACACGGCCCGGCCGACCCCCGGACTCCAGGCCGGGGCCGGGACACCGGACACGCAAGTGCTCCGGACGACATGCGAGTCGGTCCCGGAACCGGGCGGGGAGCACACCTGGAGCGACGAACAGCAGAAGGAGCATCAAGCGCCATGGCACGACTCGCCGGCGTAGACCTCCCCCGCGAGAAGCGGTTGGAGATCGCGCTGACCTACATCTACGGCATCGGTCGTACGCGCTCGAAGGAGCTCATCGCGGCCACGTCGCTGAACCCGGACACCCGGGTCCGCGACCTGACCGACGACGACCTCGTCAAGCTGCGCGACCACATCGAAGAGAACTTCAAGGTCGAGGGTGACCTCCGCCGCGAGGTGCAGGCCGACATCCGTCGCAAGATCGAGATCGGCTGCTACGAGGGCCTGCGGTGGCGCCGCGGTCTGCCCGTCCGCGGTCAGCGGACCAAGACCAACGCCCGCACCCGCAAGGGTCCGAAGAAGACGGTCGCCGGCAAGAAGAAGGCTGGCAAGAAGTGAGCGTCCAGGGCAAGAAGGTCGTGCGGATCGGCGCCGGGCAGGTGCGCCGCCGCAACAATTCGTGCGTTTCGCCGAAGGCCCTGTATGCCCGCCCGATGGCGCTTCGCCAGCTCTACACCGACGCCGGTTCGCTGATCCGGCGTGGCCAGCAGGAGGCCCGCGAGGCCGCCGCTGCCGCCGCACAGACCGAGAACTCGCGCTAGGCAGGAGAAACCACCCAACATGCCACCCAAGGCTCGCGCCGGGGCCAAGAAGGTCCGGCGGAAGGAAAAGAAGAACGTGGCCCACGGCCACGCTCACATCAAGAGCACCTTCAACAACACCATCGTGTCGATCACCGACCCGAACGGTGCGGTCATCTCGTGGGCCTCCTCCGGCCACGTCGGTTTCAAGGGCTCCCGCAAGTCCACCCCGTTCGCCGCGCAGATGGCGGCCGAGAACGCGGCCCGCAAGGCCGCGGAGCACGGGATGAAGAAGGTCGACGTGTTCGTCAAGGGCCCGGGTTCCGGCCGGGAGACGGCGATCCGTTCGCTGCAGGCCGCCGGTCTCGAGGTCGGCACCATCCAGGACGTGACCCCGCAGCCTCACAACGGCTGCCGCCCGCCCAAGCGGCGCCGGGTCTGAGGAACGGGGAGGAGTAACAACAGATGGCTCGCTACACCGGCCCCGCGACTCGCATCTCGCGGCGCCTCAAGGTTGACCTCGTCGGCGGCGACCAGGCTTTCGAGCGCCGCCCGTACCCGCCCGGCCAGCACGGCCGCGGCCGGGTCAAGGAGTCCGAGTACCTGCTCCAGCTGCAGGAGAAGCAGAAGGCTCGCTACACGTACGGCGTCCTCGAGCGGCAGTTCAGCCGCTACTACAAGGAGGCCGCGCGGCGCCCCGGCAAGACCGGTGAGAACCTGCTGCAGATCCTCGAGTCGCGCCTCGACAACGTCGTGTACCGCGCCGGCCTGGCCCGTACCCGCCGTCAGGCGCGTCAGCTGGTGGCGCACGGTCACTTCACCGTCAACGGCGTGAAGGTGACGATCCCCAGCTACCAGGTCGAGAAGTTCGACATCATCGACGTGCGGCCGAAGTCGCTCCAGATGCTGCCCTTCGTGGCCGCCAAGGAGTCGTTCGGCGACCGGCCGATCCCCGGCTGGCTGCAGGTCGTGCAGTCCAACCTGCGCATCCTGGTGCACCAGCTCCCCGAGCGGGCGCAGATCGACGTTCCGGTCCAGGAACAGCTGATCGTCGAGTACTACTCGAAGTGATCGGCCGCGGCGGCGCGCACCCGCGCGTCGCCGCTCCGCCATCCCTTTCGGCGTCATATGGCGGGCGCCGGCAGGAAAGGAAGAGAAGAAAGTGCTGATTTCCCAGCGACCGGCCCTCGGCGAAGAGCCGATCAACGAGACCCGGTCCCGGTTCACCATCGAGCCGCTGGAGCCCGGCTTCGGGTACACGCTCGGCAACTCGCTGCGGCGCACGCTGCTGTCGTCCATCCCGGGCGCGGCGGTCACCAGCATCCGCATCGACGGTGTGCTGCACGAGTTCACCACCGTCCCCGGGGTGAAGGAAGACGTCACCGACATCATCCTGAACCTCAAGGAACTGGTCGTCTCGTCCGAGGAGGACGAGCCCGTCACCATGTACCTGCGCAAGCAGGGCCCGGGTGAGGTCACCGCGGCCGACATCGTTCCGCCGGCCGGTGTCACCGTGCACAACCAGGATCTGCACATCGCCTCGCTGAACGGCAAGGGCAAACTGGAGATCGAACTGGTCGTCGAGCGCGGCCGCGGTTACGTGCCCGCTCAGCAGAACAAGCAGGCTGGTGCCGAGATCGGCCGGATCCCGGTCGACTCGATCTACTCGCCGGTGCTGAAGGTCACCTACAAGGTCGAGGCGACCCGTGTCGAGCAGCGCACCGACTTCGACAAGCTGATCCTGGACGTCGAGACCAAGCCGTCGATCACCCCGCGCGACGCCGTCGCGTCGGCCGGTAAGACGCTGGTCGAGCTGTTCGGCCTGGCCCGGGAGCTCAACGTCGACGCCGAGGGCATCGAGATCGGCCCGTCGCCGCAGGAGGCGGACACCATCGCCGCCTACGCGATGCCGATCGAGGACCTGGACCTCACGGTCCGGTCGTACAACTGCCTCAAGCGCGAGGGCATCCACACGGTCGGCGAACTGGTCTCGCGCAGCGAGGCCGACCTGCTCGACATCCGCAACTTCGGCGCGAAGTCGATCGACGAGGTCAAGATGAAGCTCGTCGGCCTCGGCCTGTCGCTGAAGGACAGCCCGCCCGGGTTCGACCCGACCGCGGCTGCTGCCTCCTACGAGGGCGGCGAGAGCTGGTCCGCCGAGGGTGTCGGCGGTCTGTCGGACAACGGCCACGACGACGGCCAGGACTACGCAGAGACGGAGCAGCTGTAAGGACGGCGGCCCGCCTCGCCGAGTGATTCGTGCGGGGCGGGCGCCGGCCTGAAAGCGGCCGGATTTACGAGGAGAAGCAATGCCCACCCCCACGAAGGGCCCCCGTCTCGGTGGATCCGCGGCCCACGAGCGGCTGATGATGGCGAACCTCGCCACGTCGCTGTTCGAGCACGGCAAGATCACCACGACCGAGGCCAAGGCCCGCCGGATGCGGCCGCTCGCCGAGAAGCTGATCACCAAGGCGAAGCGCGGCGACCTGCACAACCGGCGTCAGATCCAGCGCGTGATCCGCGACAAGGACGTGGTTCACAAGCTGCTCGCCGAGATCGGCCCGTTCTTCGCGGACCGCAACGGCGGTTACACCCGGATCACCAAGACGCTGCCGCGCAAGGGCGACAACGCCCCGATGGCGGTCATCGAGCTGGTGTCCGAGAAGACCGTCACCTCGGAGGCGGAGAAGGCGCGGAAGACCAAGTTCGCGAAGGATGAGGCTGCCGCTCCCGCCGCGACCGAGGCCGAGGAGACCAAGGCCGCTGAGGCGACCGACCAGGACGCTGAGGCGCCCGAGTCGGCCACCACCGAGGCGACCGCCGAGCCGGCCGAGGGTGCCGACGACGCTGCTGCCGAGGCCAAGGACGACGCCAAGAAGGACGAGTCCTGACGGCTGAAGTTTCACGCGACGAGCCCGCTGCTCCCTCCGGGGAGGGCGGGCTCGTTCGTCTGCGCTTGGACGTCAGCTACGACGGCACGCAGTTCTCGGGGTGGGCCCGCCAGCCCGGCCGCCGCACGGTGCAGGGCTTGCTGGAGGAGGCGCTGGCGAAGCAGCCGCCCGGCGCCGCGGTGCCGAAGTCGGTCGTGGTGGCCGGCCGCACGGACGCCGGCGTGCACGCGACCGGGCAGGTCGTGCACGTGGACGTGGTGCCGCTGTCCGGGCCGGCCGGACGGCTGGCGGTGGATGACCGGGGGATTCCCGACCTTGAGCGCATGCGGCACCGCTGGAACCGGTTCCTGCCGGGCGACGTGCGAGTGCTGGACGCCCGGGTCGCGCCGGAGGGCTTCGACGCCCGGTTCTCCGCGATCCGCAGGCACTACCGTTACCGGGTCTCGGACGCGCCGTGGGGCGTTGATCCGTTGCGCCGGTTCGACACCCTGGCCTGGGGCCGCCCGCTGTCGCTGACGGCGATGAACGAGGCTTCCGAGGCGCTGTTGGGCCTGCGGGACTTCGCGGCGTTCTGCAAGCAGCGCGAGGGCGGCACGACGATCCGCGAACTCCAGCGGTTCACGTGGCGCCGGATCGATTCGCATGTCGTCGAGGCTGAGGTGTCGGCTGACGCGTTCTGCCACTCGATGGTGCGCAGCCTGGTGGGCGCGATGCTCCTGGTGGGCGACGGCCGTCGCCCGACCGAGTGGCCGGCTGAGCTGTTGCGTGGGGGAGTGCGGGACAGCGCCGTGGCCCCAGCACACGGCCTGACGTTGATCGGCGTGGACTACCCGGCCGACGAGGAACTGGCGGCACGCGCCGAACAGACCCGCAACATGCGAGCAGCCTCCGAGGCAAGCTAGTTATCCACAATCCACAGCGGTTATCCACAGGCGGCACCCGGAGTTAACAGCGCTCCAAACCGCCGCCCGGCAACGAAAAGTAAGCGACTACCCCAACCAGACCTCCCCCGCCCCCGATCCACAGCCGATCTTTAGTCGCCGACCAGCCGTGTCAAGGCACGCTTTCCCGCCTTGAC
>NZ_JBEXTX010000036.1:0-66011 GCF_040614175.1 Amycolatopsis sp. NPDC006131 | reverse complement strand
GTTGCGACCTGCGCAGGGCCGCTCGGCGCCGCGCGGGCGGCACCCGGACGCGGAAGTCGCGTCCGTGAACGGGGTTCGCGCACAACGCGCGCCACAACCCGTTCGTGGGTCGGCACGCAACGCGGCCGCGGCCGAGATCCACCTCGCCGGGCGCGCTCGGCGGGCGAATAACCGCCGGACCGGCCGTTGCGACTCGCGCAGGGCCGCTCGGCGCCGCGCGGGCGGCACCCGGACGCGGAAGTCGCGTCCGTGAACGGGATTCGCGCACAACGCGCGCCACAACCCGTTCGTGGGTCGGCACGCAACGCGGCCGCGGCCGAGATCCACCTCGCCGGGCGCGATCAGCGGGTGAAGAACCGCCGGAACGGCCGTTGCGACTCGCGCAGCGCCGCTCGGCGCGGCGGTCAGGCGCCCGCGGATCAGCGGCCGAAGAAGCCACCCGGCCGGCCGTTGCGGTCCGCGATCAACCCAGCCAAGGTCGCGATCGCGATTTCCGCCGGGCGGCGCGAGCCGATGTCCAGGCCGATCGGGCGGTGCACCCGGGCGATGTCGGCCTCCGCCACGCCCAGCGACCGCAGCGCCGCCACGTGCGGGCCCTCGTGTCGCGGGTTGCCCATCACCCCGGCCCAGCGCACCGGCCGCGCCAGCACGTCCCGCAGCGCGGTGCCCAGCTCGGGCCGGTGGTGGTCGGTCACCACGACATCCGTGTCGCCATCCAGGTCCGGCAACTCGGCCGTCGCGCCCGGGACCGCTAGCGCGGGGTCCGGTTCGAACAGCAGCGTCCGGTAGCCCACGTCCTCGCCGTAGCGCAGCAGGAACTCCGCGACCGGTGAGGCGAACACCGCGACCAGCGTCCGCGTGTCCACCGCTGAATCGTCCGCGCCGTGCGCCACCGCGCACGCCGAGTCGTCCGTAGCCATACGCGGATCCTAAGCGCCCGGCACCGGCGGTTCCGCGATCTCGAAGTACTCCGGCTGCCGCGCGGTGCCCGCCAGCTTGAAGTACCGCACCTTCCGCCGCCGTCGCAGCGCCAGCGTGTCGCGCACCGCGTCGTTGTGCACGCGCCGCGCGATCACCACCCGGTGCTCGGCGTCGGCCAGTTCCTCGGCCAGCGACGCGGGCAGCCGGGCCCGGTCGACCGTCTCCAGCAGCCGCGTCAGCTCGTTCTCCGCGACCTCGCGCTCGGCGCGCGGGGCCTTCTCCGCGATGTCCGCCGCCTCGCGCAGGCCCGGCGCCGCGCCGTCGACGGCCGCCACGGCCCGCGCGACCACCGCCCGCCGCGCCAGCGCCGCGTCCAGCGCCGCCCACCCGGCGTCCAGCCGGACGTGCAGCCGGTCCAGCCGGTTGGCGGTCGCGACCAGGAACAACCCGCCGAGCACGACGATCGCCGCGACGATCGAGACGACCAGCACGAACCAGTTCACAGCGGCGCGTCCTCCGCACTGACCCGCCGCGGGTCGGCGGCGATCGCCGTCTCGTAGACCCGCAGCACCTGCGTCACCACGACCGGCCAGTCGTAGATCGCGACCCGCTCCCCCGCCGCCGCGGCCAGCGACGTCCGCCGCGCCGGGTCGCCGAGCAGCTCACGCAGGCAATCGGCCAGCGCGGCGCTGTCGCCGGTGGTGAACAGCGCCCCGGCGCGGCCGTCGTCCAGCACGCGGCGGAACGAGTCGAGATTGCTCGCCGCCACCGCCGTCCCGGCCGCCATCGCCTCGGTGAGGATCATCCCGAAGCTCTCGCCGCCGGTGTTGGGCGCGCAGTACACGTCCACGCTGCGCAGCGCCCGCGCCTTGGTGGCGTCGTCGACCTGCCCGAGCAGCTCCAGGTGCGGCGCCAGCTCCGGGCCCGCCATGCGACGCAGCGCGTCGGCCTCGCCGCGCCCGACCACGAGCAGCCGCAGCTCCGGGAACTCCGGCAGCAGGCGGCGGGCGGCCTCCAGCAGGACGTCCATGCCCTTGCGCGGCTCGGTGAACCGGCCGACGAACCCGATCGTGCCGCCCGCCCGCGGATAACCCTCTAGGGGCTCGGCCCGGGAGAAGAACTCGACGTCGACGCCGTTCGGGATCTCCACCGCGTCACCACCGGCGTGCTCGACCTGCACCCGCCGCGCCAGCGCGGACACGGCGATGCGCGCGGTGATCTTCTCCAGCAGCGGCCGCAGCACCGGCTGGAACGCCGACAGCGTCCGGGACCGCGGCGTGGAGGTGTGGAACGTCGCGACGATCGGCCCGTCGGCGACCTTCAGCGCCAGCAGCGACAGGCTCGGCGCGGCAGGCTCGTGCAGGTGCAGCACGTCGAACCCGCCCTCGCGCAGCCACCGCCGCACCCGCGCGTAGGACACCGGGCCGAACTGCAGCCGCGCCACCGAGCCGTTGTACGGGATGCCGAGCGCCTTGCCCGCGGGGTGCACGAAGTCGGGCAGGTCCGCGTCGTCGTCCGCGGGAGCCAGCACCGACACCTCGTGCCCGCGGTCGCGCAGCGCGCGCGCCAGGTCCGTGACGTGCCCCTGGACACCGCCGGGCACGTCGAAGGAGTACGGGCAGACGATCCCGACCTTCACGCCGCTTCCTCCGCCGAAAAAGTCGCCTCCTCGAAATCGGCGGCCCACAGCTTCTGCATCATGTGCCAGTCCGCCGGGTG
This sequence comes from Amycolatopsis sp. NPDC006131, assembly GCF_040614175.1. Lineage (NCBI taxonomy): Bacteria > Bacillati > Actinomycetota > Actinomycetes > Pseudonocardiales > Pseudonocardiaceae > Amycolatopsis > Amycolatopsis sp. NPDC006131. Next base: position 63,371 of record NZ_JBEXTX010000036.1, on the reverse strand, counting down.
CGCGGCGATGTCGCCTGCGAAGACGTCGGCCAGCGCCTGGGTGGCCGCGGGCACCTCGGTGCGGTGCGCGACGCGGATGCGCGGGTGGATCCGGATGCCCCAGCCGTCCTCGGTGAACCAGCTGCCCACCGGCAGCAGCGCGGCGCCGGTGCTGGCGGCCAGCCGGGCCGGGCCGGCCGGCATGCTCGTCTTCTCCCCGAAGAACGACACCGGCACCCCGCTGCCGGACAGGTCGCGGTCGGCGATGAGGCACACCACCCGGTTCTCCCGCAACCGCTGCAGCAGCAACCGGAACGAGCCGGTGCCGCCGTCCGCGGACAGGATCTCGAAGCCCAGCGACTCGCGGTAGGCGACGAACCGCTGGAACAGCGACTCCGGCTTGAGCCGTTCGACGACCGTGGTGAACGGGCCGTACCGGCCGACGGCCCAGATGCCCGGCACGTCCCAGTTCCCGCTGTGCGGCAACGCGACCACGGCGCCGTTGCCCTCGGCGAGCGCGGCGTCGAGGTTCTCCACGCCGCTGATCGTCGCGTTCACCCGGGCCCGGATGCCCTCCGCGTCCATCGTCGGCAGCCGGAACGCCTCGTGCCAGTAGCGCGCGTAGGACCGCACGGCCTGCCGGGTCAGCTCGTCGAGTTCGGTCTCGTCCGCCTGCGGCACGACGCGGACCAGGTTGCGGCGCAACTGCCGCACGCCGGGACCCTTGCGCCACGCCGCGAAGTCCGCGGCCAGCCCGAAACCGGCCTTCGCCAGCGGCACCGGCAGGCGGCGCACCACGTTCCAGCCGGCCGCGTAGCCGAGGTCGGCCATCCGCTCGCCGAACCGGCCCATCAGCCCGCCTCCCTGGCGGAGGCGGCGACGGCCAGCATCCGCTGGACCGTGGTGACGATCGAGCCTGCGGCGAGCAGCCACAGCGTGCCCTCGACGGCGAACGGCACACCGAGGCCCTCCAGCCCGGTGCCGACGAGCGCGATGATCAGCCGCTCGGCGCGCTCGACCAGCCCGCCGTCGGCCTTGAGACCCTCCGCCTCGGCGCGGGCCTTGATGTAGGAGATCACCTGCGCCAGCACGAGGCAGATCAGGCAGGCCGCCGCGGCGCGCAGGTTGTGCTCGACCGCGAAGCACCACCACGCGATGCCGGCGAACAGGGCGCCGTCGGCGAGCCGGTCGCAGGTCGCGTCCAGCGTCGCGCCGAACGGGGTGCCGTAGCCGCGGGCGCGGGCCATCGCGCCGTCGAGCAGGTCGAGCATCGCGAAGCCCCACACGGTGAACGTGCCGGCGAGCAGCATCCCGTTCGGGAAGAACACCAGGGCACAGGCGATCGCACCGGCCGTGCCGATCATGGTCATCGCGTTCGGGGTCAGCCCGGCCCGCACCAGCGCGTGGCCGAGCGGGTCCAGGGCTCGCGAGACGGACGCTCGCGCGAAGATGTTCAGCATCAGATCGTCGGGGTGGCGGTATCGGCGGGCATGTCCATCGCTCTCGGCGTTCCACCTGGGGCTGCGGGGTCGGTTTGCTGACCGCAGCCTATCCACCCGCTACGACGCTCCGGTGACGCGGCGCGCCCAAGGCGCCGCGCGCCCTCAGGCGAGGCGGTCCAGCCGGGCTTCCTCGGCCGCGACGGCTTCCGCGCAGCGGGGCGTGAGCTTGTCGCGGATCGCGTCGGAGATCTCCCCCAGCGCGCGCACCTGGTCCGGGGTGAGCGCGTCGAACAGGGCCTCGCGTACGGCCTCGACGTGCCCGGGAGCTGCGGCTTCGAGCGCGGCGAAGCCCCGGTCGGTCAGCTTCGCGAACGAGCCGCGCTTGTCGGTGCCGCAGCTGTCGCGGCGCACCCAGCCGTTGGCCTCCAGGCGGGCGACCGCGTGGGAGAGCCGGCTGCGTGACGAATGGCACTTCTCGGCCAGTTCGCTCATCCGCAGCGTGCGGCCGGGCGCCTCGGACAGCACGACGAGGACCTCGTAGTAGGTGTGCGGCATGCGGGCGTCGCGCTGGAGCTGGGAATCCACGTGGCCGCGCAGCATGGTGACGGCGACCGAGAACGAGCGCCACACACGCTGTTCGTCTTCGCTGAGCCATCGCGGTTCGGACATGTCTCACATAGTAGCCCTAGTTGAGCCCTCAACCATCTCTTCGCTAAGGTGTGGTTGAGGGCTCAACCAAGCTTCGTTGTGAGGAGACAAGCACATGACCGCTTCGACGACCGAGATCCCCGGCTACATCGCGGGCACCTGGACCATCGACTCGGTGCACTCCGACGTCGACTTCGTCGTCCGCCACCTGGGCGTGTCCAAGGTCCGCGGCCGCTTCGCCGAGGTCGAGGGCGAGATCGTGACCGGCGCCGACCTCGCGGACTCGAAGGTGACCGCGACCATCAAGGCCGGCAGCATCGACACGAAGAACGCCGACCGCGACGCGCACGTGAAGGGCGCCGACTTCCTGGACGTCGAGCAGTTCCCGACGCTGACCTTCGTGTCGACGGGCGTGCGCGCCGAGGACGGCGAGTACTTCATCGACGGCGAGCTGACCCTGCACGGCGTCACCAAGCCGGTCACCCTGACCGCCGAGGTCGGCGGCTTCGCCGACGGCATGGCCGAGGGCACCAAGGTGTTCGGCATCTCCGCCACCACCGAGATCAAGCGCAGCGACTTCGGCGTCGGCGCCAGCATCCCGGCCGCCGTGGTGAGCGACAAGGTGAAGATCGAGCTGAACATCGAGGCCGGCCTGCAGGCCTGAGAACCTCGCGGCGAAAGGGTCCGGACGGGCACTCCGTCCGGACCCTTTCGCGCTACTGGGGAGTGTCCTGTAAGTCATCTGAGCCAGACGACGTTTCGCTGCTGGTAGGCCTCGGCATCGAAAGCGGGAAGACACCCGCCGCGGGAACCTTTCGCCGCGTGACGAGCGATCTGGTCCTCCCGTTCCAGGCTGGTGAATCGGACTCGCCGGTCCCGCATCGCCTGCCGGGTCGAGGGATGCGACCAGGCCTTGTCCGCGATGACCATCTCGGGCCGACACCGCGGACGGCCCGGCCCGATCCACCTGGATGCCATCCAGCAGCGGCTCCAGTTGGGGGTTGTCGCCGGCCTGGCCGCCGGTGAGCAGCACCCGCATCGGTATCAGCCCGCCCCAGGACCGGCCGAGTCCTTCCCCGTCGACCGCGAGCGCCTCGACGGCGGGCGTGCAGCCCCTTTTCTTCCGAGCCCCAGCAGCGTGCTGATGTGCTCGCGCCACAGTGACCCGCCACCCAAGATCAAACCAGGCCAGCAGGTGGATCAGTTACCGGACACTCCCTGGACTCGCTTCCAGGCGTCCGAGAGCAGCTCGCGCGTTTCGCCGAGCAGCTGGGGCAGCACCTTCGTCTGGCCGATCACCGGCATGAAGTTCGCGTCGCCGCCCCAGCGCGGCACCAGGTGCTGGTGCAGGTGCGCCGCGATGCCGGCGCCCGCGATCACGCCCTGGTTCATCCCGATGTTGAACCCGTGCGCCCCGGACACCGACCGCACCACCTTCATCGCGTGCTGGGTGAACTCCGCCAGCTCCCGCGTCTCCTCCGGCGTCAGGTCCGGGTAGTCCGCCACGTGCCGATAAGGCAGCACCATCAGGTGCCCCGGGTTGTAGGGGTACAGGTTCAGCACCGCCCACACGTGCTCACCGCGGGCCAGGATCAGCGCGTCGGCGTCGTCCATGCCGAGCAGGCGGCAGAACGGGCACCCCTCGGGTTCGTCGCCCTCCGGCTTGTCCTGCCCCTGCACGTAGGCGAGCCGGTGCGGGGTCCACAGGCGCTGCAGCGCGTCCGGCACCCCGACGCCGTCCTGGCCCACCAGCTCCGGCTCGGTCAAGGCAGGACCGCCTTCAGCGCCTCGGCCGTCGGCGAGCTGTTCTCCCTCCGCTCGACCCAGCTCGTGATGGCCTCCACCGCGTCGGCCACCGGCACCCCGTTGATCTGGCTGCCGTCCCGGAACCGGAACGACACCGCGCCCGCCTCCACGTCCTTGGCGCCGGCCAGCACCATGAACGGCACCTTCTGCGTGGTGTGGGTGCGGATCTTCTTCTGCATCCGGTCGTCGCTGGTGTCCACCTCGACGCGGATCCCCTTGGCGCGCAACGCCTTCTCCACGCCGCGCAGGTGCTCGGCGTGCTCGTCGGCGATCGGGATGCCGACCACCTGCACCGGCGCCAGCCACGCCGGGAACGCGCCGGCGTAGTGCTCGGTGAGCACGCCGAAGAACCGCTCGATCGAGCCGAACAACGCGCGGTGGATGACCACCGGCTGCTTGCGGCTGCCGTCGGCGGCGGTGTAGGTCAGCTCGAACCGCTTGGGGTGGTTGAAGTCCAGCTGAATGGTCGACATCTGCCAGGACCGGCCGATGGCGTCCTTGGCCTGCACCGAGATCTTCGGGCCGTAGTAGGCCGCGCCGCCCGGGTCCGGCACCAGTTCCAGTCCGGAGTCGACGGCGGCCTGCCGCAGCGTCTCGGTGGCCTCCTCCCACTCCTCGTCGGAGCCGATGAACTTGTCCGAGTCACCGCGGGTGGACAGCTCCAGGTAGAAGTCGGACAGGCCGTAGTCGGCCAGCAGGTCGAGCACGAACCGCAGCAGCGACCGCAGCTCGCCCGGCATCTGCTCCTGGGTGCAGTAGATGTGCGAGTCGTCCATGGTCAGCCCGCGCACGCGGGTCAGGCCGTGCACCACACCGGACTTCTCGTACCGGTACACCGTGCCGAACTCGAACAGCCGCAGCGGCAGCTCCCGGTAGGACCGCCCGCGCGACTTGAAGATCAGGTGGTGCATCGGGCAGTTCATCGCCTTGAGGTAGTACTCCTCGCCCTCCAGGGGCAGCGGCGGGAACATCGTGTCGGCGTAGTAGGGCAGGTGGCCCGAGGTGTAGAACAGCCCGCTCTTGGTGATGTGCGGGGTGTTGACGAACTCGTAGCCGGACTCCTCGTGACGGCGGCGCGAGTAGTTCTCCAGCTCGCGGCGGATGATGCCGCCCTTGGGGTGGAACACCGGCAGGCCGGAGCCGATCTCCTCCGGGAAGGAGAACAGGTCCAGCTCCGCGCCGAGGCGGCGGTGGTCGCGGCGCTCCGCCTCGGCCAGCCGCTCCAGGTAGGCGTCCTGCGCCTCGGCCGACTCCCACGCGGTGCCGTAGATGCGCTGCAGCTGCGGGTTCTTCTCACTGCCGCGCCAGTACGCGGCGGCCACGCGGGTCAGCTTGAACGCCGGGATGAACTTCGTGGTGGGCACGTGCGGGCCGCGGCACAGGTCGCTCCACACGCGCTCCTTGGTGCGCGGGTCGAGGTTGTCGTAGATCGTCAGCTCGCCGCCGCCGACCTCCATCACCTCGGAGGTGTCCACATCAGACTTGAGGTCGATGAGCTCGAGCTTGAACGGCTCGCCGGCGAGCTCCTCGCGCGCCTGGTCGACCGAGTCGAAGCGGCGGCGGGAGAACTGCTGCGCCCCCTTGATGATCTGCTTCATGCGCTTCTCCAGCGCCTGCAGGTCTTCCGGGGTGAACGGCTTGTCGACGAGGAAGTCGTAGTAAAAGCCGTCCTTCACGGGCGGGCCGATGCCGAGCTTGGCCTCCGGGAACTGCTGCTGCACCGCCTGGGCGAGCACGTGCGCCGCGGAGTGGCGGATGACGCTGCGGCCGTCCTCGGTGTTCGCCGCGACGGGCTCCACGGAGGCGTCCGCGTCAGGCGCCCACGCCAGGTCGCGCAGGCGCCCGTCGGCGTCGCGGACGACGACGATCGCGTCCGGCCCCTTGGTCGGCAGGCCCGCCTCGCGGATCGCGGCTCCGGCCGTGGTCCCGGCCGGCACCACCACGCTGGCGGCGGGTGCGGCTGCGGCGGACGACGGCTGGTTCACGATGGGCTCCTTCGAACGAAGTGATGTCCCACCGATGCTATCCGCCGCCCGCGCGCGGCCTTCCGCGAGGGACTTCAGACGGTCTCGACGACCTCGTCGTAGTCCAGGCGGGGCAGCCGGTCGAACCACGGGTTCTCACCCGGCTTGCCGACGTTCACCACGACCAGGGACTTCCAGTTGCGGTCGGCGAAGAACTCCTTGTCCACCCCGGCGGCGTCGAAGCCGGTCATCGGGCCGGCGGCCAGCCCGGCGGCGCGCACGCCGATGATGAAGTAGCCGACCTGCAGCAGGGAGTTCAGGCGGGCGAAGCCCTCGCGGCCGGTCTCGTCGGCGAAGAGGTCCTTCGCGTCCGGCTTGTGCGGGAAGGTCTTGGGCAGGTTCTCGTGGAAGTCGGTGTCGGCGGCCAGCACGACGGTCACCGGGGCGCTCGCGGTCTTGGCGCGGTTGCCTTCGGACATGTGCGGCAGCAGCCGCTGCTTGCCCTCCTCGGTGCGGATCACCAGCGCGCGCAGCGGCTGGGTGTTCATCGACGTCGGCGCCCACTTCACCAGGTCGTAGATCGCCTGGATCTGCTCCTCGCTGACCGGCTCGTCGGAGAACGAGTTCGCGGTGCGCGCCTGGCGGAACAGCAGGTCCTGCACGTCCTGCGGCACGTGGAGGGCGTCGGCGAGACTGGCGGTCGAAGTCATCGGTACTCCCGGGGGACGGATCTTGTGCCTTCGCTCCCTCACAACCTAGTTGAGCGCTTGACTATTTCCCGTGTGCGGATGGTCACTCGTAGACGCGCACCCAGTCGACCTCGGCCGTGCTGCGGATCGGCGCCGTCGGCTTGTGCCGGTTGTGGTTCTGCTGGATGACCAGGTGCATCGGCTCGCTCGGGATGGTGCCGGGCGTGCCGTAGGTCGCCCACGCGAGGCCGTCGATGTAGCAGGTGACGTGGTCGGGCTGCCACTCCACGGCGTAGTTGTGCCACTGGGTGATGTCGAGGTCCTTGCGCGTGTGGCCGGCGTCGATGTTGCCCGGGCCGTGCAGCCAGCTCTCCACGTACTGGCGGGCGGGGTCGTAGATCTCGGCGAAGTCGATCTCGCCGTCGGTGTTGGTGTCGCTCTCCGGCCACAGCAGCAGCACCGGGTTGAAGTCGGGGTCGGCGGGCGCCGGGAAGCGCGCGCGGACCTCCCACCGGCCGTAGGTCTGGTCGTCGTGCCAGGCGATGCCGCAGGTGGCCGCGGTGTCGTCACCGTCGCCGACGAGCGTGAGCGTGCCGCCGCGGACCACGCACTGGTCCGCGCTCAGGTTCTCACCCGAGACCGGGTTGTGGCCGTGGTAGATCTCCCAGTTCGCGGTGTTCACCCGGCGGCCGTCGAAGTCGTCCTGCGCGGTCAGCCGCCAGCCGTAGTTGACCGCGGCCTCGTCGGAGCGCTCCGGGGTGATCACGGCGGTGCTCGGCGCCTCGGTGATCACGGTCGGCGAGGCCTCCTCGCCCGAGTCGTCGAAGCGCTCGGAGGTCACCCGGACGGCGAGGATCGCGACACCCACGAGTACTACGCAGGCGACCAGGATGACTACGCGACGCACCACGGCGACAACTTATCGTCCCCCGTACGGGTGGTTGATCTAGCCCCGCTCGCCCTGCCGCTTCGCGACCAGGAACAGCGCCTGCCGCCGCAGCCGCGCGCCCGGCGCCATCGCCGCGCCGACGAGCCGGTCGACCGGCCGCACGCCCCACACCGGATCGCTGGCCAGCCCCTCGGACAACGCGCGCTGCTCGGCGTACTCCGCGCGCTGGGCCCGCGCCGACAGGGAGTCCCGCCCGATCCGGAACGCCGCCAGCGACTCGCGCTGGCCGAAGAAGTCGCCGTGGCCCAGCAGCCCGATCCACAGCGCCAGGTCCATCGGGAACTTCCAGCGCGCGTCCCACCCGCCGACCGCGTCGAACTGCGCGCGGCGGAACAGCGCGCCGCCGGGCTCGCCGAGCGGGTTGCCGCCGTGCCGGACGACCTTGCGGATCACCGTGCTCGCCTCGTGGCGGCCGATCAGCCCGCGCAGCCCCCGGTTCGCGGCGAGCACCTCGCCGGTCTCGTTGATCATGTCGCGGCGCGAGCACACCAGCGCGATGGCCGGGTCGGTCGCCAGCACCTCGTACTGGCGGCGCAGGCAGTCGGGATGCAGCAGGTCGTCAGCGCACACCAGCTTCACGAAGCGGCCGCTAGATTCGGCCACCACGCGGTTCCAGTTCTCCGCCAGCGGCAGGACGCGGTCGTTGCGGAGCACCTTGAGCCGCGGATCGGCGAAGCCCCGCAGGACGTCCGGGGTCTCGTCGGTCGAGGCGTTGTCCAGTACGACGAGCTCGAAGTCGTCGAAGGTCTGGGAAAGGACGCTGGAGACGGTGTCGGCGATGTACCGGCCGGACTGGTAGGCGGGGACGCACACGGAGACCGCGGCCGCGCTCACTGCTTTTCCCCCTTCCGGGTGTAGCTCTGAACAGGCAAAACGGTGATGGGTCACGCATGCTGGCACGCGTGGGGATCTTGGCGATGGTTGCCCTGCTCGTGGTGGGGCTGTTCGGCGGCTGGCCTCCGGCTGATCGGGACGACCCCCCGGTGCCACCGGCCGTGACGCTGCTGCCCGGCGCCGGGGATGGGCTCGTACTCGGCGTGACGCACGCACAGTACAGCCTCGACTCGTGGCTCACACCCGGGCAGCGCACGAGTGGGGAACAGATCCTCGGCGCCACCCCGATGCTGCAGAACCAGCACATCATGGGCTTCGGCGTGGGCAATCCCGAGCCGGCGCCCGGCAGCTTCGACTGGTCCCGCCTGGACGAGCGGATGGACCTGATCGAGCGCACCGGCGGCACCCCGGTGATCACCCTGTGCTGCGCGCCCGACTGGATGAAGGGCGGCGCGCCCGGCACGACCGACTGGGACGACCTGGCCGCCGCCCCGCTGCCCGCGCACTTCGACGACTTCGCGCGCCTGTCCGCGACGGTCGCGAAGCGCTACCCGCAGGTCAGGTACTTCCAGGTGTGGAACGAGCTCAAGGGGTTCTGGGACGCCGAGGCGGGCGCCTGGGACGTGAAGGGCTACACCGACCTGTACAACCAGGTCTACGACGCGGTGAAGGCGGTGCGGCCGGACGCGCTGATCGGCGGCCCGTACGTCGTGCTGAACACCTGGTCCTCGGCCGCGGCCACGGATCACCCGTCGGAGATGCGCGGCCCGTACGGCGTGGTGGACCAGCGGTCGCTGGACGTCGTGGAGTACTGGAACCAGCACAAGCACGGCGCCGACTTCGTCGCGCTGGACGCCTCCACCGGCACCCGGGACAAGGGCCTGATCACCACGCCGGACAAGGCGAGCCAGCTCTACGCCGACGCGACCCGCTGGGCACGCAGCCTCACCGGGCTGCCGGTGTGGTGGTCGGAGTTCTACCCGGAGACCGCTCCCCCGCCCGCCAGGACCTGGTCCACCGCCGAGGGCGCCGAGGACACGGTGCCGGTGGACCAGGCGCGGGCGGTGGCCACGCTGGACGCGGTGGCCCGGGCCGCCGAGGCCGGCGCGGCCGCGATGCTGCTGTGGCAACCGGAGGCCAGCGACGACCTGCCCTACGCCGCGTTGTGGTCCGCGGCGCGGCCCGGCACGAACGTGCTGCGGCCGACGAGCCTGACCGCCGCGTGGACGTGGCTGGCGCCGCGGTTGCGCGAGGGGCTGGTCGACGTGCAGCGCCCCGCGAACCTGGTCCAGTTCAGCGCGCCCGGCGGCGAGGTCGTGGTCAACCCGCGGGCCGAGAGCGGGCTCGTCCGGTCGGATGGTCTGAGCGTGCGGGTGCCCCCGCTGACGATCCGGTTGCCGGGCTGAGCCGGTCACAACGTCAGTCCCACCACGATCCGCCAGATCGCGCCGATCGCGGTGAGCACGGTCAGCCCCACCGCCACCAGGTCCAGTGTGCGGATCCGCTCGGTGCGCGCGGAGGCGGTGTCGGTCGACCGGCGGCCGACGGCCATCTCCTTGAGCACCGTCCGCACCACGAGCACGACGAGCAGCGCCACCCCGAACAGCGCCGTGACCAGGGTGAGGAAGTCGGCCTGGCTCACGCCGGCTCCGCCACGACGGACGTCTGCCGCACCAGGCGGGCAGGCACCCCGGCGTAGACGCCGGGCACCGGGCAGTCACGCGCCACCACCGCGCCGGCGGCGATCACCGCGTCGTCGGCGATGCGCACGCCGGGCAGGATCTGGGCCCGCGCGCCGACCCACACCCGGTCGCCGATCACGACCGGGCGGGCCTCGGCGACGCGGGACACCGTGCCGTCGGGCAGCGTCGGGTGGTGCGAGGTGATGATCATGACCTGGGGGCCGAACTGGCAGGCCGCGCCGATCGTGATCGGCCCGACCGACTCCAGGTAGCACTCGGCGTTGAGGAACGTGCGGCGGCCGATCTCGACGTTGCGCAGCGCGCCGTGGATCCGCAGCCCCGGGAAGATGTTCCCGGAGTGGATGCGCGCGCCGAACGCGCGGTAGCCCAGCAGCCGCAGCGGCCGCGGCACCAGCGCGCTGCCGAGCAGGCCGTTCACGATCGCGCCGACGGTCATCGACCACAGCTCGATGTGCACCTGGTCCTTCAGCCGCCGTCCCAGGGACCGGGTCTGGTTCACGTGTTCCCTCCGCCACTGCCCTGCACGAACCGGTCGGCGGGCGTCGTCCGGCCGAGCACCAGCGAACCCTGGTCGTCGAACACCAGGCGGTACAGCCCGGTGGCCTCGAGCTCGCGCACGAGGTCGGCGCCGTAGGTGTCGGGCACCTGCTCGAAGATCTTCATGTAGGCCCACTGCGGCTCGGTGAGCACAAGATAATCGGGGCCCTTCAGGCGCAGGCAGGCGACCAGCGCGGGGACGTCGTCCATGACGTCTTCGCAGTAGCCGTCGACCTCGAACTGGGACACCTCGCCGACCCGCGCGAACGACAGCGGCACCGAGTTGACCAGCGAGTCCACCCGCTGCCCCGGCTGCGCCTCGTGCACCGCCCAGCTCGCGGCGGCGATGTCGCTGGCGTGGAAGCTGATGTAGGCGTCGTTGCCGCCGCGCGCGGTGACCGTCGAGGCGAGCAGCCCGGTGAGCACGACCCACGGCACCCCGGCGGCGAGGACCGTGTGCCCGGGGCGGTTGCGCCAGCGCAGCCTGCGGGCCGCGGTGACGGACTTCTCCAGCGCGAGCGACGCGGGCAGGGCCATCACCGGCAGCGAGAAGAGGAAGCAGCGCATGAACACCTCGCCGCCGTAGGGCTGGGCCACGGCGAGCCCGAACGGCGCGACGCACAGGGCGGGCAGCAGCCACGACTTCAGCGAGTCGCGGCGCATCAGCCAGATGCCGTAGGCGGCCATGCCGGCGACGAACAGCGTGATCCCGATGCGCACGGTGAGCACCACGAGCCGGCCGGGGCTGCCCGCGAACCGGGCCACGATGCCCTCGTCCACCGAGGACCCGACGTCGCCGAGCGGGCTGAGGATCATCTGGACCAGCTGGCCGCTCCAGAACTCCGACGCGCCCAGCGAGAACCACACCACCGCGCCGCCGAGGACCACGAACGGCATCCACGCCGGCCACAGCCGCCCGAACACCAGCAGGAGCAGCAGCAGGACCCCGAGCACGTACGGGGTCAGCTGGTGGGTGGGCGCGAGCGCGAGCCCGATGAGCACCACCGCGCCCTGCGCGACCAGCCGCGCCTTCGGGCTGGACCGCGGCGCGAGCCGGGCCCGCAGCCGCGCCTTGACCGGTTCGGTGAGGCGGGGCCGCACGAGGTGCCGGAAGGTCAGCGTCAGCGCGGCGAGCATCAGGATCATCGCCGTGCCCTGCGGCGAGAAGTAGTCCTGCTCGGTCCAGTTCGCCACGAGGTAGAGCCACGGCGCGATCCACGCCGCGCGCCGGTTGCCCAGCGCGGACACGGCCAGCGCGCGCACGCCGAGCACCGCGAGCCCGGACAGCAGCACCGGCGCCCAGTTCAGGAACGGGATCGCGTCGGGCAGCCCGGCCGCGCGGGTGATCATCGCGACCAGGGCGAAGAACCCGGCCCAGGAGAACCGCGCGTCGTAGTCGTGCAGGATGTCGCCGTGTGTGGCGATGTAGTCGGCGAACCCGGCGTGCAGCCAGGCCACCGGCAGCCGCGCGACCTCCTCGACCGCGGGTTGCAGCCCGTAGACGCCGAGCACGCCGACGAGCGTGTAGAGCGAGAGCAACCAGGTGCGCGGGCGGTACCGGAGCAGTTCCAGCACCACCGCGGCGACCAGCAGCGGGTAGGACAGCAGCGTGGGCACCGACAGCTCGGCGACGAGCCCGAGCCCGCCGATCGACTCGGGCGGGATCGGGTGCAGCCCGATGATCCACAGCACCACCGCGACCCCGGCGAGGCCGGGACCGAAGAACGGGTCGGCGAGGAACGCGGGCCGTCCGGCGCCGGTGCCCAGCCGGGGCCGGGACTCGACCGCGCGGGACGGCGGTTCCGGCTTCGGCTGCGGAGCGAGCCTGCCGGAGGCCGGGATGTAGCGGGTGGGCGTGCCCGCCGGGGGCGGCTGCGTGAACCGCATCGGCTCCCGCGGCCGGGGCGAGGGGCGGCTGGTGCGGTTCGGGCGGACCGGGCGCAGGAAGCGGGTGGGCGGTTCGGTCACGGACGCGCCCCGAACACCCGGCGCCGCAGGTCGGCCAGCACCGCGGCGGCGATCACGGCCTGCGCCACGAGCATGCCGACCCCGAAGCCGAACTCGGTCGGCACCAGCAGCGCGAGCACGACGGCGGAGGCGGCGGTCACGGCCTGGAGCACCGCGACGCCGGCGCCCCGGCCCGCGGCCAGGTGCACGGCCACGCCCAGCACCACGACCAGCCGCGGCACCTGGGCGGCGAGCAGCACCCGCAGCAGGTCGGTGCCCGCGGTGTACTCCGCGCCGAAGATCGCCAGCATCACCCAGGCCAGCGCGGCGCCGACGGCGAGCAGCGGCACGAACACCAGCACCAGCCGCTTGCCCGCGTCGGTCACCAGCGACCGGGCGTGGCCCGGCTCGGCGGACAGGCGCACCACGAGCGGGTTCACGAACGCCGTCGCGGCGACGTCGAGCGCGTTGATCGCGGTCCAGACCACGAAGAAGACGGCGTTGGCCTCGGCGCCGAAGCGGTGCAGCACGATCAGCGGCACCAGGTTGTACAGCACGACCACGCACACCATGGCCGGGTAGCTCGGCGCGAGCAGCCGCACGATCTCCCGGCGGCCGGGCAGGACTCCCGGCGCGAGCGCGGGCGAGGTGCGGCGCACCGAGCGCCAGATCAGGACGGTCACGACCACGACCCCGATCAGCGTGGGCACCGCCCAGGACAGCACCAGCCCGAGCGCGCCTGCCAGCGGCCCCAGCCCGGCGAGCAGTCCCAGCCGCGCCACGGAGAACGCGGTGTTCTCCACCGGCACCCAGCGGGCCAGGCCGAGCCCGGTGAGCACCTCGTCCTGGAACTGGAACACGGTCCAGCCGATCCCGGCGACGAGGAACCAGGCGACCCCGGCGGGCACCCGGTGCACCACCTCGGCCCCGGCGGGCACGAGGACGAACACGACCGAGCCGACGACGCCGCCGGCCAGGACCGCGAGATAGGTGCGCAGCAGCAGCCGCGGCCGCTGCGCGCCGGCGCGGGGCAGCCAGCGCAGGACCGCGGGCCCCAGGCCGAGCTCGGCGATCCCGGCGACGAGCAGGAACCCGGACACGAACGCCGAGGTGTCGCCCACCGCGGCGGGCGGCAGCAGCCGCGCGGCCAGCACCCAGCCGATCATCCCGGCCAGCGCGGTGATCGCGGCCGAGGCCGACAGCGCGAGGCCGTCGGCCACCATGCCCTTGCCGGGGGCGGTCTCCTTGCCGACCGTCATCGCGCCTCGCCGGGACGGCTTCGCAGCACGTGGTGCGCCAGTGGGAGCGCGGTGAGGAACGCGAGCACCACGACCGCGGCCTCCGGGTGCCAGAACCGGGTCAGCACCAGCACCTGCGCCACGATCAGGGTGATCGCCAGCGAGATGCCGACCGCGCTCACCCAGGTCACCGACAGGTGCCGCACGTTGACGTAGGAGATCAGGGCCCAGCCGGGCGCGGTGAGCACGAACACCAGGACCGCCAGCGGCCGCAGGAAGAAGTCCAAACCGGACCAGACGAGCACGATCGTGACGAGGCAGACAGCAAGCAGCCCGTAGGCGGTGTACCGCCGGATCCTCAGCTGCTGCTCGACCACACGCGCCCTTCCTGCCCGTCGCCCTCCATCTTCACCGGCGGCCGGTTCCGGCCTCACCCCGGGCCCGCATCAGCGCCGCCGCGCCGCCGAGCAGGCCGAGGCGCTCGTCGCGGCGCAGCTGCCGCAACCGCGACCGGGCGGCGCGGTCGGACAGCGGGAGTTCCGGGGTGCGGGACGCGAGCCGGGCCGCCCCGCGAGGCACCCGGCGCAGGATCGAGAACGCCGAAACCGGGCGGCGGCGCACGGACAGCACGAGCATCGCGGCCAGGCCGACGCCGTAGCCGCGCATCCGCTCCCGCAGTTCCAGCCAGTCCGCGCGGTGGATGTGCCGGGCCACGGCGTGCGGGGTGTGGACCACCGCGCCGCCGGCGTAGGCCAGCCGCACGAACAGGTCCAGGTCCTCCCCCGCCATCGTCGGCGTGCCTGCGCCGAGCAGCGGGTCGAAGCCGCCGAGCTCCTCGAAGACCTCCCGCCGCCAGGTCGCGCAGCTGCCCGGGCCGTAGCGCGCCATGGACAGCGGGTAGAGCGGGTCCTCGCGCGCGGTGTCCCGGTCGATCCGCTGCCACCGCACCGAGTTGCTGTAGCCCTTGAGCCGTTCGAACAGGACCTCGGCGTCGGTCTCCAGGCTGGCGGGCAGCACGAGCGAGGTCACGCACCCCACCGCGGGGTCGGCGGCGAACTCCTCGGTGACCGCGTCGAACCAGCCGGGTTCGACGGTGATGTTCTCGTCGACGAACGCGATCAGGCCGTGGCTCGCGACGCGGGCGCCGGTGTTGCGGGCGACGCTGACGCCCTTGCGCGGCTCCACCACGTACCGCGCGCCCAGCGCCTCCACCTCGCCGCGCAGCCAGTCGTCGCCCTCGGGCAGCCGCGGCAGGTTGTCGACCACGATCACCTCGAGGTCCGGGTAGCCGGCCGCCAGCGCGGCGCGGGCGCTGGCCACGGCCTGCCGCTTGCGGTACGCGGTCGGGATCACGACGCTGACCGGCGGCCGGGTGAACTCCGGCCGTCGCCGCGGGGCGGGCGCGGTGGCCAGCTTCGGCAGCCGCACGACGCCGCGTTCCACCGGGAGCAGCAGGACGTCGAGGGTGCGGTCGCCGTCGCGGACGAGCACCTGCGCCGCGCGGTAGTGGCCGACCGGCCGGTGCGGCACGGGCAGCTCCTCGGGGGCGGTGCGGGCGTCCACGGTGGCGATGTGGATCGGCCCGTGCACCAGCGACGACGACGGGCGTGGCCGCGCCGGGCGGATCTGCGCCTTGCCGCGCAGGTACCCGGCGGCGGTCGAGGACACCACGGTCACCAGCCCGAGCACGCCGGCCGCGCCGGAGGTGCGGAACAACGCGAGCCGCCCGAACTCGCGCACCGCGGCGGCCGGGATGGTCCGGCTCAGGTAGTCGCGCTCGGTGGACAGCGCCGCCTCGCTGCCGACCAAGCGCGAGACGTAGGCCTTGGAAAGCCCCTCGCCCCAGCCGCGGCGGCGCAGGTACGCCCACGTGGTGCGCTCCGGGGTGACGCGGTGGCGCACCACCGCCTGCGGCCGGAACACGATCCGCGCGCCGGGCGAGGCCTGGCGCAGCCGGATGCACAGCTCGGTCTCCTCGCAGCCGAGCGGCGTGCGCCCGATGCGGCCGAGGTCCTCGGAGAACAACCCGGCGAGCGTGAACGCCTCGCGGCGGAAGGACATGTTGCAACCCATCAGGTTGCGGACCGGCGCCTCCGCCGTGGGCTGCCCGGTGTAGGTGCAGCCGACGACCCAGTCCAGTTCGCCGTGCACCGACCCGCGGCCGGCGGGGAGCTTGGCCGGCCGCCGCCCGCCCGGCCAGCGCGGGCGGGCCGAGCCGCCGACGGCCAGCACGTCCCGGTCGCGGTAGCCGGCCAGCAGCTGCTCCAGCCAGTCCGGCGCGGCTTCGGCGTCGTCGTCGAGGAACGCGATCACGTCGCCCTTGGCGAGCCCGACCGCGGTGTTGCGGGCGCCGGACAGGCCGCGCCGCCCGGCGTTGGGCACCACCGTCACGCCGACGAACTCCGCGGCGGCCCGCCGCTCCAGCTCCGGGTTGTGGTCGATGACCACGATGATCTCGCGCGGCGGCGCGGACTGGTCGCGGGCGGAGGCGACCGCCGCGGTCAGGTCGTCCCAGCGCTCCTCGGTGTAGGCGCAGATCACCACGGTGGTGTCGAACGAGGTCATGCTTCGGGCGCTCCCGTGTCCAGCGCGAGCGCCGCCGGGGTTTCCACGACCGGGTCCGGGGTGAACAGGCCGAACCGGCGGCTGCGGCGCTGGCGGCCGACCCGCTGCCACTCCGCGACCAGCGTGCGCAGCACCCGGCCGCCGTCGGAGAAGGTGCGCAGGTTGGTCTCGCCGTGCAGGCGCGCCCGCTCGACGCTGGGGACCTCGGTGATCCACAGGCCCAGCGCGGCCATCCGGCAGTTGATGACGGTCTCGATCTCGAAGCCGTCGCCCCACAGCATCTCCTCGCCCGCGGGCGCGAACACCGGCGGCAGGTTCAGCAAGGCAACCAGATCCCGCCAGAACGCGTTGTAGCCGTAACAGAGATCGGTGAACCCGGCGCTGAAGAGCGTGTTGGACAGGCGGTTGAGCCCGGCGTTCCCCGCGGCGCGGAGGTGGGTGATGTCGTGGCTGCCGCCACCGGGGGCGAACCGGGTGCCCTTGGCGAAGTCGGCGCCGTCGGTGAGCGCTTCCACGAACCGAGGGATCTCCGCCGGATCGGCCGAGCCGTCGGCGTCGAACATCACGATCACGTCGCCGGACGCGGCGAGGAAGCCGCAGGCCAGCGCGTTGCCCTTGCCGCGCCGGGTCTGCTTGATGACCCGCACGCCCGGCCGCGCGGCACGCGCGATCTCCGGTGTGCCGTCACCGGTGTCGGCGTCGACGACCAGCACCTCGTGCACGGGCGGCAGCTCGGGCAGGATCTCACGCAGGTTCGCCGCCTCGTTCTTCGCCGGCACCACGACGGTGACGCGCGGGTCGGGCCCGCGGCGGGGCGGGTGCGCGGCGGCGAAGGCGAACGCGTCGCCCAGGTTCTCGTAGTCGGTGACGGGACTGGGGGAATCCATGATCGTCAACGCCGTGCTGTCCTTGCTGGCGGGCACACCGGGTCGGCTGGTGCGCGGGTCGGGGAAGTGCGGGGCTGGTGCTCGATCGTGTGACGCGCGGCCCTGCGGTCAGGTTCGGTGTCTTCGCAGATCTTCCGCGAGACGGCCGCCTGCCTGCTCGGACTTCAGCCACGCGAGGCGGGTGTAGCGCTGCGTGAACGCGTCCATGGTCAGGCCGTGGCGGGTGTAGTGCCCGGCCAGCTCGCGGGCGCCGTCCTCGACGGACCAGACGGCCGCGTACCCGGGAAGCGCTTCCCGGATGCGGGAGAAGTCCACCCGGTAGGAGCGGGGATCGGGGCCCGCCTCGCCGGTGATGAGCAGCTGCGAGCCCGGCACGGCGGTGACCACGGACTCGGCGATCTGGCGCACCGTGAGGTTGTTGGCCTCGGTGCCCACGTTGAACGCCCGGTCGTGCACGGCTTCGGCGGGCGCGGTGAGCGCCGCCGCGAACGCCGTGGCGATGTCGTGCGCGTGCACCAGCGGCCGCCACGGCGTGCCGTCGGAGAGCACCCGCACCTGGCCGGTGAGCACGGCGTGGCCCACCAGGTTGTTCAGCACGATGTCCGCGCGCAGCCGCGGGGAGAACCCGAAGGCGGTCGCGTTGCGCAGGTACACCGGGCTGAAGCCGGAGTCGGCGAGGTCGTGCAGGTCGTCCTCGACGCGCACCTTGGACTCCGCGTACGGGGTGACCGGGCGCAGCGGCGCGTCCTCGGTGACCAGGTCGTCCCCCGCCGCGCCGTACACGGAGCAGGTCGAGGCGTACAGGAAGCGGCGCACGCCGGCGTCCTTGGCGAGCTTGGCCAGCTGCACCGAGGCGGTGTGGTTGATCTCGTAGGTCAGCTCCGGCGCGAGCGCGCCCAGCGGGTCGTTGGACAGCGCGGCCAGGTGGATCACGGCGTCCACACCGGACAGCCGGTCGGCCGTGACGTCGCGCAGGTCCACCGGGTCGCCCGGCGGGTCGTCCGGGGCGGGCCCGAGCACGCACGCGGCGAACAGGCCGGAGTCCAGGCCGAGCACCTCGTGCCCCGCCTCGCGCAGCACCGGCGCCATCACCGATCCCAGGTAGCCCTGGTGGCCGGTCAGCAGGACCCGCATCAGCGCACCTCCGCCGGGATCGGGGACGGGCGTTCCCACAGCATCCACGGGCGCGCGCCGCTCTCGTAGGCCGCGTCCAGCGCCGCGCGTTCCTTGAACGTGTCGGCGGGCTGCCAGAAGCCGCGGTAGGGGTAGGCGATCAACCGGTCCTTCTCGGCCAGCGCGGCGCAGCCGTCCTCGACCAGGTCGCCGTTCTCCGGGAGGTGGTCGAAGATCTCCTGCCGCAACACGAAGTAGCCGGCGTTCTCCCACAGCGGCAGACGGCTGGCCGAGCTGATCCCGGACACGCGGTTGGTGCCGTCCCGGAACTCCACGCAGTGGAACGACGACTGCGGCGGCACCACCATCATCGAGGCGCCCGCGTCGGAGGCGGCGAGGTTGTCGACCATGACGTCGAGCGGGGCGTCGGTGAGCACGTCGGCGTAGTTGGCGAGGAACATCTCCTCGCCCTCGACGTGCTTGCGGACCCGGCGCAGCCGCTCCCCGATCGGCGACTCGACGCCGGTGTGCACGAACGTGATCGACCAGTCGCTGATGTCGGTGGACAGCAGCTCGACCTCACCGCCGCGCAGCACGAAGTCGTTGGACGCGGTCTCGGTGTAGCTCAGGAAGAAGTCCGTGATGTGCCGCGCGCCGTAGCCGAGGCACAGGATGAAGTCGGTGTGCCCGAAGTGCGCGTAGTACCGCATCACGTGCCACAGCAGCGGCCGCGGGCCGACCATCTGCATCGGCTTGGGCACGTCGTCCGCGGGGCCGTTGCGCATGCGCATGCCGTAGCCGCCGCAGAAGAGCACCACCTTCATTCAGTTCACCTCGACAGCGTGCAGCACGGGATTTCTCGGGGAGACGATCTCCAGCTCCGGGATCGCGAACACCAGGCGGCCGCCCCAGTCCGCGACATGGGCCAGTTGTTCGGTCAGCTCGGCGCGCAGGTTCCACGGCAGCACGAGCACGTAGTCGGGCCGGTCCGCCGCGATCCGCTCGGGCTCGTGGATCGGGATGCGCGTGCCGGGGGTGAACCGGCCGTGCTTGTACGGGTTGCGGTCCACTGTGTACTCGAGCAGGTCGGGCCGGATCCCGCAGTGGTTGAGCAGGGTGTTGCCCTTGCCCGGCGCGCCGTAGCCGACGACCCGCTCGCCCCGGCGCTTCGCGCCGATCAGGAACTCCAGCAGCGACAGCCGGATCTCCTCGACGCGGCGCGCGAAACCGGCGTAGCCGGACAGCTCGTGCAGCCCGGCGGCGCGCTCCCGGTCGAGCACCTCGGCGACCCGCGGGGACGGCTCGCCGGCGGCCTCGGCCGGCCGCGCCCACACGCGGATCGAGCCGCCGTGCGTGTCCAGCAGTTCGACGTCGGTCACGGCCAGGCCGCCGGTCGCCAGCGCCCGCTGCGCGGAAGCGAGCGTGTAGTACTGGAAGTGCTCGTGGTAGATCGTGTCGTACTGGGTCAGCTCGACGAGGCTGAGCAGGTGCTGCACCTCGATCGAGACCCAGCCGTCGTCGGCGACGAGCGCCCGCAGGCCCTTCGTGAAGCCGAGGACGTCCGGGATGTGCGCGTAGACGTTGTTGGCCACCACCAGGTCCGCGGGCCCGTGCTCGGCGCGGACCGCGGCGCCGGTCTCCGGGGTCAGGAACGCCGTCAGGGTCGGCACCCCGGCCTCGCGGGCGGCCGCGCCGACGTTGACCGACGGCTCGATGCCCAGGCAGCGCAGGCCGCGGCCGACGACGTTGCGCAGCAGGTAGCCGTCGTTGCTGGCGACCTCGACGACGAAGGAGTCCGGGCCGAGCCCGAGGCGGCTCACGGCGGTGTCGACGAACTTCCCGGCGTGCGCCAGCCAGGAGTGGGAAAACGACGAGAAGTAAGCGTATTCGGTGAACGTCTCGACGGGATCGATCAGGGGCGGCAGCTGGGCCAGCAGGCACTCCGGGCAGATCCGCAGGTGCAGCGGGTACGCCGGCTCCGGCGCGTCGAGATCCGCCGCGGCGAGGAACGACTCGCAGGGCGGGCTCGCGCCGAGGTCGACCACGCTGCGCAGACCCGGCGAACCGCACAGGCGGCAGGACAGCGTCTGGGCTGACATGGTGCGGCTTGCTCCCCGGTGATCGATCCTCCCGCCCCGGAAAAGGGGCCTATGTCAACGTGACTATAGGGATGGCAGTGGCCAGCGTTACGAGCAACCGGGTGATCAGTTCACCCCGATCGGGTGATCACTACCACTCGCCGCAGTGCCCGAACTCACGAGAAGTCACCACGACGAGATCATCTTCGCGTTTTGACCGGTTTGACCGGCCACGATTCACGCCACGATCCACTCGCAGTGGTCGCCGTCGAGCTGCGGGAAGGCGGCGCGCACCTCGGGCTCGAGATCGGGGACGAACAGCAGGACGGCTCGCGGGATCGGGTGGGTGAGGACTTCCGTTGATACCACCGGAATCCGGGTACCGGGCATCCGCCGACCGTGCTTCGCGGGCGAGACGTCCGCGATCTCCGGCAACAGATCGATATCGATTCCGGCGCGGCGCAGCAACACCACCGCCCGGGACGCGGCGCCGTAGCCGACCACGCGCTGCCCCGCGTGCTCCCGCAAGCGCGCGCGGATGCGGTCGCAGCCCGCTTCGACGGCCCGGCCGAGCCCGGCGACGACCGGGATCCGGTCGGCGCCGGCGGCGCGTTCCCCGGCCACCAGGCCGTCGGTCTCCGCCGCCGGGCTCGCGTCCCGGGCGAGTTCGAGGAGCACGGTGCCGCCGTAGAGGTCGAAGGTCCAGCTGCGGCCGGGCCGCAGGCCCGCGGACGCGGCGAGGGTGATCGCCGCCGGAGCCGAGTAGTAGGCGAAGTGCCCGTGCCGCAAGGCGTTCCACTGCCCCTGCCGGACGATCGAGGCCAGCGAGTGGAACTGCATCAGCAGGGCGCCACCGGGGGCGAGCCGCGCCGCGCGCCGGGCCATGGCCGCGCGCTGGTCCGGTTCGTGCATCAGCCCGAAGCAGTCGACGACCACGTCCGCTGGCTCGTCCGCGGCCGCCTCCCGCATGCCCGCGGCGCGCAGCAACGGCAGCCACGAACCGCCGTGCGGGCTGCCGAACTCCGCCACCGTCGCGCCCGGCCGCACCAGCCCGGCACCCGTGAGCCGGGTGACCGCGGCGGCGGCCTGGTCGGTCAGCGCCTTCGGCTCCACCCCGGCGGGTTCCTCGGCCGTGCCCGGATCCTCGGCCAGCTGGGCAAGCGCGCACCGCGCGCACATCCACATCCGCAGCGGCCACACCGGATCCGGGCCGGGGTCGGCCGCGGGCGGGAACAGGTCGCACGGCGGCTGCTCCCCCAGGTCCAGCACGACCTCGCCGTCGGTGGCGCCGCACGCCCGGCAGGTGATCACCGCGACCCCTCCCCGAGCGCCAGCGCGAGCTTGTCCACGTAGAAGGCCTCGGCGTAGCGGGTGTGCTGCTGCACCCCGCGCAGCCGGGCGAGGCCGAGGAACGCGTCGCGGGTGTACCAGTCGCGGCCGTGCTGCGACGGGTAGTGCTTGGCCAGCAGGTCGGCCTTCGCCTCGGCGACCTCCTCGGTGAGCGGCTGGTACACGGTCGGCTGGCCGAGGTCGCCGTCCCACTTGAGGATCTCGTAGCCGAGCACGGGCTGGTCGCGGAACACGGTGGGCACGATCTCGGCGAGCAACCGGTGGTCCTGGTGGCGGTCGCCCGGCTGCGGCGCGAACACCAGGTCCGGGGTGACCCGGCCGCGCAGCGCGGTGACCGCGTCCTTGACCGCGTTCCAGTGCGCGGGCATCCGCCCGTCGGGCAGGTCCAGCACGGTCAGCTCGACGCGCGCCGGCGCGCAGAACTCGGCCAGCGCGGCCTCCTCCTCGGCGGCGCGCTCGGTGCCGCCGCCGGACAGGACGAGCGCGTGCACCTCGAGGTCCGGCCGGCGCGCGCACAGCGTGAGCAGCGCGCCGCCGGCGCCGATGGCGAGGTCGTCGCAGTGGGCGCCGAGCAGCGCGACCGAGCGGAGACGGGGGAAGGTGAGAGCCTGCACGTCGGGCAAGGGTGCCAGAGGCGGCGTCAGTACGCGCCCCGGCCTCCGGTGACCGCGCGGAAGGTCTTCCACAGGATCGCCATGTCCAGCGCCAGCGACCAGTCCTCGACGTACCGCAGGTCGAGGCGGACGCTCTCCTCCCAGGACAGGTCGCTGCGGCCGCTGACCTGCCACAACCCGGTCATGCCCGGCTTGACGAGCAGCTTGCGGCGCGCGGCGCGCTCGTAGTTCTCGGTCTCGGCGGGCAGCGGCGGCCGCGGGCCGACCAGCGACATGGTGCCGCCCAGGACGTTGAACAGCTGCGGCAGCTCGTCCAGGGAGTACCGGCGCAGCACCGCGCCGACGCGGGTGATGCGCGGGTCGCGGCGGAGCTTGAACAGCGGGCCGGAGCCCTCGTTGTCGCCGAGCAGGCCGTGCCGCAGGCGGTCGGCGTCGATCACCATGGTGCGGAACTTGACCATCGTGAAGGTGCGGCCGTCCCGGCCGACGCGCAGCTGGCGGTAGAACACCGGGCCGCGGTCGTTGAGCTTGATCAGCGCCGCGATGCAGAGCAGGAGCGGCGCGGCCAGCACGAGCAGCGCCGCGGCGCCCATGCGGTCGACGACGTCCTTCACGACCCGGCGGCCGCCGGTGAACGTGGGCGCGGAGACCCGCAGCAGCGGCATGCCGAGCACTCCGGACACGTTGAGCCGGGGGCCCGCGATCTCCATCAGCACCGGGGCGACTACCAGTTCCGCGCCCGTGCCCTCCAGGTCCCACGCCAGCCGCTGCAGCCGCTCCGGTGTCCAATGCGGATCGGAGGTGACCGCCACGACCCGGTAGCCGCCGCGGCGGACCTGGTCGGCGAGCTCGTCGAGGCGGCCTGCCACCGCGATGCCGCCGATCTCGCCGGTGCCGCGTTCGCCCTGCCCGGTCGCGGTGCACACGGCCGACACCTGCCACCCGACGTGCGATTCGGTGCGAGTGCGCTCGATCAGGTCGCGCAGGGTGTCCGGCGACCCGGCCGCGATGACCGAGTGCATGCACTCGCCGGCGCGGCGCTTGCGGTGCAGCACCTGCCGCAGTCCGTACCGCAGCGGGAACGCGATCAGCGCGACGGCCGGGACCGCGTAGAAGACCCACGGCTGCACGTCGAGCGCGCCGAAGAGCAGCCCGGCGAGCGCGACGACCACCGCGGCGATCACGAGGCTGCGGCCGAGGCGGCGGAACTCCTCGGTGCCTTCGCCGAGCACGTGCTGGCTCCACGCGTGGTTGACCGGCAGCGAGCACAGGATCGCGAACGCGGTGCCCGACGCGTGCAGGAAGTAGGGCCGCCCGGTGATGTTGAGGATCAGCAGCGCGCCGGTCACGATGACCAGCAGCGTGGCGACCACGTCCGCGGTGATCACGTAGGCGCGGTACCGGGTCTCCCACGGCTGGGCGGCCGCGCGGGGGGCGGCCTTCTCGCCCGGGCCGACGGCGTGCAGCCGGGCGTGGCCCGCGAGGCCTCGCGTCTCGGAACCCAGGACCGCCTCCCCGAGCGGCATGGGCTTCCGCACCGGCTCTTCCATCCGACCTCCCGCGACGTCCGGCTGGGTGCCGGCGCGCCCCGATCACGCCGACGATTACGCAAAGTAATCGTGCTCTTTGCTCCGCCGACCCCGGCTGGGGTGGCATCTGCCCTGGAATCGGTGACGTTCAGAGTGGTGTTACAAGCCACTCCAAGGAATTTCCCGGTGGTCCGGCGACTCTCCGGCCACGGTTCGATCACGGCGAGATGACGGACCGCGGTCGTTGCTCAGCCGCAAACAACTACTCCTGGTAGCCGGTTAATTGACCACTTCCCAATGTGTTTCATCTAGTAAAACGTAGAAGCTGAAATTGCCCCGTTCGGGGCATTGCCGGAGGGTCGCCCGGCGGCGAGGATTGCTCCCGCCGCACGGTTGTTCCTCACCGGGGCGGCGGCCAGCTGTAGTGCCACAGCCATTGACACCCCGGCCGCGGCTGGTTGGCGAGGGAACCTCGGCGCACTTGCGTCTTTCCGCCCTCCCCGGTGCACCGGGGTTCCCTTCCCACCAAAGAATCTCCACGGCCCGCGGCGACCGCGGGCCGGAATCACGGAACGCACCCGGTGGACGCCTACGCCACCTCGCCGGAGGGCCGGGTGGAAATCTGCTCCGCGATGCGCCGCAACGCCTTCGCCGCCCCGGCCACGCCCCGCTGCGGGAACCGCGCCGCCGGGGCGCTCAGCGAGATCGCCGCGGGCAGGTTGGTCCCCAGCAGCGGCACGGCGACGCACCGCCCGTCGGCCTCGTTCTCCCCGTCGTCCACCGCGTACCCCTGGGCCCGGACCTTGTCCAGCTCGGCGAGGTAGTCCTCGACCGTGACGATGGTGCGTTCGGTGCGCGCCGGCATCCCGGAGCGCTCCAGCAGCTCGCGCACCCGCGCCTCGGGCAGGTGGGCGGTGATCGCCTTGCCCAGTGCTGTGGAGTGCAGCGGGTCGCGGTCGCCGCGGGAGGCGGCCAGCCGCACACCGCGGCGGCTTTCGATGATGTCGATGTAGATGATGTGGTCGCTGTCCAGCAGCCCGAGGTTCGCGGTCTCGCCGAACTCGTCCCGCACACCCTCCAGCCACGGCCGCACCCGCTCGCGCAGCAGTTCGAGGTGCCGGGACTGCATGCCGAGGAAGCCCAGGCCCAGCCGGCACAGGCCGGTGGCCTCGTCCCGCTCGACGTAGCGGTGGGCCTCCAGCGTCCAGAGGTAGCGGTAGGCCGAGGACTTCGGCATCCCGGTGGCCTCGACCACCTCGTTGAGGGTGATGCCGTCCACCGACTCCTGCAGCAGGTTGAGGATGGCGCACACCCGGTCGACGGCGCGCAGGGAGTAGTCGCGATCTTCGGCGGGGGGAGGTTCGTCGGAGTTCCGGTGCGGCGACAGCGAACTCACCTCGTTTCAGCAGCAGGAGCGAGCGTTTCATGTTACCGCGACCACGCCGCTTCACGCAGCCGTCACACCGGATCGGCCTGGCGAACGAGAGGGAGGTGACGGCGGTCTCCCGCGCCAGAGTGACGTGGAACCAGTGCCGGAATGAAACAAAACAGCCCCAGGTTGGAAGCCTTGGGACTGGACGTCAGAGTGGCTTCACCTGGGGCCGGTTTCGGTGGTGGGCGATACTGGGATCGAACCAGTGACCTCTTCGGTGTGAACGAAGCGCTCTCCCGCTGAGCTAATCGCCCCCGTCCGTACGAGAAGGAACTCTAGCGGATAGCCTGCCGGGCACTGCAAACGGGTGGTCTTTGGACCACACGCTGCGGATATGACCCGACACGCTGCGGAGAAGCCCGAGGTGATCGAGGTCGGCCCCGGCCGTGGAGCGATCCAGGTCACGTGCCGGGCGGCGAAGCCACGCTGTCCTGCCCGCGTTAAACCGAGCAGTATGTGTGGGTAGACGATCAGCGAGGCCGGTCCCGCAGGCCGGTACCGCGCGAGCGCGAGTGCGAGAGGTGCCGCGAACCCGTCCGGGTGAAGCCCGGGGATTTCGCGAAGCGAGACGGCGGGTACGTGCGTCTCACACTCGAAGCTCGGCCGAGCGGGCCGTGAAGGGAGACGAAAGGTAAGACGATGCGCAACGACCACGTGACGCTCCGCTCCACAGCGGTGTTCGACCTCCTCGCGCCGCGTGCCCCGGCCGTGCCGGTGAAGGTGGAGCTGCGGTACGACACCCGCGACCCGTACGCGGTCGTCGCGGCGTTCCGCACCGGCCGCGCCGGCTGGGTCGAATGGGTGTACGCCCGCGACCTGCTCGCCGACGGCCTGCTGGCCGAGGCCGGGGACGGCGACGTCCGCATCCGCCCGTCGGTCGAGGACCCCGAGTCGGTGATGATCGAGCTGAACTCGCCGTCCGGGCACGCCGTGTTCGAGGCGTCCGCCCAGGAGCTCGCCGACTTCCTGGACCGCACCTACGACGTGGTGCTGCCGGGCAACGAGCACCTGTGGATCGACATGGACGACGCCCTCACGCACCTGATTCCAAACGATCTTGGATAGCACCCGCGCGGGGGGCGCGGAACACCCACCCCCCTGTTTTCGCGGGTTGCCGGGTCGGATATTGTTCTCTCACACCACGACGACGGGACCTTCGGAACCCGGAGTCACGGTAGGCGGACGTAGCGCAGCTGGTAGCGCATCACCTTGCCAAGGTGAGGGTCGCGGGTTCGAATCCCGTCGTCCGCTCGGAGGAGCCCACTCAGGCCCGCACGGTGGAGTGGCCGAGAGGCGAGGCAACGGCCTGCAAAGCCGTGTACACGGGTTCGAATCCCGTCTCCACCTCGCGCGATTAGCTCAGCGGGAGAGCGCTACCTTGACACGGTAGAGGTCACTGGTTCAATCCCAGTATCGCGCACCACCTCCGCAGAACGCGACGATCTTCCGATCGTCGCGTTTTTTGCGTTCGGGGTGTTCGCATGACCGCGGTCACGACGGCTGTGACGTGCGGCAAAAGTGCGCCGGAAGGGCCGCGGCGAGCTGTTAGCGTGCTCGGACCCCCACGTTTCCGGAAGGTGCTCGGAAGTGTCCGCCGACCTGTCGTCCGTCATCGCGGCCACCGCGCAGTGGCTGTTGCGCGCGTACCCGCCCGAGCGCGGCCCGCTGAGCGCCGCGCTGGCGGAGGCGCAGTGCCGCCAGGCCGCGACGGTGGCCGCGTGGCTGCGGTACCCCACGGCGCTGGACGCGGGGCTCCTCGGGGTCGTCGGGCCCGGCGGGTCCGGGCGGCTGGACTGGGTGGCGGGCGTCGACGTGGTGCCGGGCGAGGACACCGCGTGGCGCACGTGGGTGGACGAGGTCGTCGCCAGCTGGGCGGCGTGCCTGCTCGCGGACCGCGCCCTGGCGGTGGCCGCGGCCGCGACGGTGAGCGGCTCGGTCCACGCGGCGGGCCTCGCGCCGGACTTCCGGCGCCTCACCGACCCAGACCTGCGCGACCGGCAGGCCGCCGTACTGCTGCGGCACCCCGACCTGCTGTCCCCGGTGGCCGACCTGCACCGGGACGACCTGCTGACCCGCCTCGGCCGCGGCGCGGCACGGGCCGCCTGAGGATTCGTTCCGGACGCGAGCCGCGCCGGCCGCCGCCCGCGACTCCGGTAGGCGGACTGACCGAGCGGCGGGCGGCACGCGCAGCCCGACTCCGGTAGGCAGAGTTCGGCCACCTGCACGAGACGAACCTGCCCGCCCACCTCGACGCAAAGCCGCCCTCCCCGCGCAGCCCACGGGGCCACCCGCCTCCCGTAGGCAGAGTCGGCAGCCACCCACGCCGGACGAACCTGCCCGGCCGCGCGACCCACCTGACCGCCCCGAGTCCCGCAGGCGAAGCCGCCCACCCGCGCCAACCCAAACCCACCCGACCCACCTGGCCGCCCGCCCCCGTAGGCGAAGCCGCCCACCCACCAAGGCGAACCTGCCCGACCGGCACGGCCCACGTAGCCGCCCGACCCCCTAGGCGAAGCCGCCCACCCACAAAGGCGAACCTGCCCGGCCCCGCGCCTCCGTGGGCGCCCCTCACCTGACGATCAAGCCGCCACCGGCGCCGCGCGAACCATGCCCGTCTCGCAGGTCCACTGTGGACCTCTCCGGAAAACCGCGTGCGGGCGACCACCCTGGCGGTATCGTCGCCGGATGACCATGACCCAGCTCGCGGCGCTCGGGGGTGTCATCGTGCTCGCCGCGATGGCGCCGGGGCCGGACTTCCTGATCGTCAGCAAGAACGCGCTGGTGTCCGGGCGGCGGGCCGGCATGGCCTGCGCGGCGGGGATCACGACCGGCGTGTTCTGCTGGGCGATCGTGACCGCGCTGGGCCTGGCCGGGTTGCTCGCCGCGTCCGCGGTCGCGTTCACCGTCGTCAAGCTCGCCGGCGCGGCGTACCTGCTGGTGCTGGGCATCCGGACCCTCCTCACCGCCCGCCGCGGCCGCTACACCGCGCCTGGACCGGCCGCGGGCACGGGCAGCGCGTTCCGCCAGGGGCTGGTGTGCAACCTGCTCAACCCCAAGGTGGCGGCGTTCTTCCTGGCGCTCCTGCCGCAGTTCGTGCCCGCCGGCGCCGGGGCCGGTGACCACCTGCTGCTGGCCGTCGTGGCGTCCGGGGTCACCCTCGTCTGGTACCTGGTGCTCGCGAACGTCGTCGGCGCACTGCGGCGGGTGCTGTCCGCGACGCGGGTGCGGCGCGCGATCGACGCCGTGATGGGCACGCTGCTGGTCGGGCTCGGCGTGCGCATCGCGCTGCCGTGATCGCCTTCCCCCAACGAGCGCTCACCCGTACCGCTCCCCCACGAAATCACTCAAGCGCTCGGCGAACACCTCCAGCGTCGCCGCCGCCTCGTGGCGCGCATCCCACGCCGCGGTCAGCTTGATCTCCAGCCGGCGCTCGCCCGTGCGCACCCGCAGCGGCACCAGCCCGAACCGCGGGTCGTCCGACACCAGCGCCACGCCCCGGCCCGCCGCCGCGTGTGCCTGCGCCACCGTGCCGTTCGCGGCCTCGATCACTCGCGCGTAGGTCGTCCCCAGCTCCAGCAGCGCCGCGTCCAGCGACTGGCGCGCGGTGAACGCCGGCGGCAGCACGATCACCTGCTCTTCGAGCACCTCCGCGAGCGGCACGCTCCCCCGGCCGCTCCACGGGTGCCGCTCCGGCACGTACGCCCACACCGGCAGCACCGCCAGCCGCCGCGACCGGTAGGGCGCACGTGGAGCGGCCGTGGCGATCGCGAGGTCGGCGCCGCGCGCCAGGGTCTCCACCGCGGACAGCCCGTCCGCGCCCAGCACGTCGATCGTCGGGTCCTCGGGCGCCAGCGTCGCGATGAACGGGGCCACCACGTCGGTCAGGGTCACCGTCGGCGCACCGATCGTGAGGCGGTCGATGCGCCCGTGCGCGTGGAACGTCGCTGCCGTCTTCAGCGCCGCGGCCCGCTCCAGCACGTCCCGCGCGTTCGCCAGCAGGGCCCGGCCGACCCGCGACGGCGTCATCCGCCGCCCGGCGCGGTCGAACAGCTCGGCGCCCAGCTCGTCCTCCAGCTGGCGCAGCTGCCGCGACAGGCTCGGCTGGGTGATGTGCAGCAGCTCGGCCGCCCGGCTGACCGTGCCGGCCTCGCAGGTCACCACGAAGTACCGGAGGTGCCGCAACTCCATATATGCCTCCTGGGCATCAAAATTCTGCCGACCAAGTATTGGACAGCATGACGCGTCGCTCCCGAAACTGGGGCATGACCACGAGCACGAGCACAGGAATCCACCAGCAGCGGCGGCTGGAGACGGCGATCCCGGGACCGCGATCCCGCGAACTGATGGCGCGCAAGGGCGCCGCGGTCGCCGCGGGGGTCGGCACCACGATGCCGGTCTTCGCATCCGCGGCAGGCGGCGGCATCGTGGTCGACGTCGACGGCAACCACCTGATCGACCTCGGCTCGGGCATCGCGGTCACCACCGTCGGCGCGAGCAACCCGCGGGTCGCGCGCGCGGTGCGGGAACAGGTGGAGGCCTTCACCCACACGTGCTTCATGGTCACCCCGTACGAGGGGTACGTGGCCGTCGCCGAGGCGCTCGGCCGCCTGACGCCCGGCGATCACGAGAAGCGCACGGCGCTGTTCAACTCGGGCGCGGAGGCCGTCGAGAACGCGGTCAAGATCGCGCGGGCGCACACCGGCCGCGGCGCGGTGGCCGTGTTCGACCACGCCTACCACGGCCGCACCAACCTCACGATGGCCATGACCGCGAAGTCCATGCCCTACAAGCACGGGTTCGGGCCGTTCGCGCCCGAGGTCTACCGCGCGCCGCTGTCCTACCCGTTCCGCGACGGCGGACTGTCCGGGGCCGAGGCCGCGAACCGCGCGCTGGACGTGATCGAGAAGCAGGTCGGCGCGGCGAACCTGGCGGCGGTGGTGATCGAGCCGATTCAGGGCGAGGGCGGGTTCGTCGAGCCCGCGCCCGGTTTCCTGCCCGCGCTGGCCTCGTGGTGCCGGGCGAACGGGGTGGTGTTCGTCGCCGACGAGGTCCAGACCGGGTTCGCCCGCACCGGCGACTGGTTCGCGTGCGACCACGAGGGCGTGGTGCCGGACCTGATCGTGACGGCGAAGGGCATCGCGGGCGGGCTGCCACTGTCGGCGGTGACCGGGCGGGCGGAGATCATGGACGCCGTGCACGCCGGTGGGCTCGGCGGCACCTACGGCGGCAACCCGCTCGCGTGCGCGGCCGCGCTGGCCGCCATCGAGACCATCGAGCAGGACGGGCTCGTGGCCCGCGCGCGGGAGATCGGCTCGCTGCTGAAGTCCCGGCTGCGCGGGCTAAACGACCCGCGGATCGGCGACGTGCGCGGTCGCGGCGGGATGATCGCGGTCGAGCTGGTGCGGCCAGGCACGACCGAGCCGACCGCGGCGCTGGCGAAGGCGGTCGCGGCGGCCGCCCACGAGCGCGGGGTGATCGTGCTGACCTGCGGCACGCACGGCAACGTCCTGCGTTTCCTGCCGCCGCTGACGATCAGCGACGACCTCCTGCACGACGCGATGGACGTGCTCGGGGAGGCGCTGCTCGCGTAGCGCTCTGGGGGCGCTGGGCACGGCCGGAGGCGGGCAGCGCCATCGCAGCCGGAGCCCGCCGCGGCGAGGCAAGCGGCGCCCTGCCCAGCGGCGACGCGGTGCGCCTCCCCCGGGGACGCGCAGGGCGGCCTGCACTTCCGGGAAACGCTGCGCACTCAGCGCTCCCAGGAACGCGCCGGGAGCGCCCGCTCCTCCGGGAAGCCCTGGCGCGTTCAGCGCTCCTGCGGATGCGTGGCCAGTGCCTCCACCGTGACATCCATCCACGGCCACATCGGCAGCGACGTCAGCGCGTCGTGCAGGGCGGCGGGGTCCTCGGCTTCGTAGAGGCCGATCGTGGCGTTGCGGCCGGGGACCCGCCACAGCCGCTTCAGCACGCCGTCCGCCCGCAGCTCCATCGCCCGCTCCCGCTCCGCCTTGCGCAGCTGGTCGCGGGTCTGGCCGGGCGTGTCAGCCGGCAGCCGGTTCTCGGTGCGGACCAGGAACTCCACGAAAGACTCCTCCTCAGACCAGGGACAACAGCAGGCCGGCCAGTTCCTTGGGCGCGGTGACCATCGCCTCGTGGCCGGTGGCGATCGTGTGCACCGGCCAGCCCCGCGCGGCGGCCCGCTCGGCGTGGGGCTGGAAGACCCGCATCCAGTCGGTGCACTCGGCGAACGCCGCGGGCACCCGCTCCACCGCGCCGGTCAGGCGCAGCGGTTCGGTGTAGCTCAGCCACGGGTGCGGGGTCAGCCGCGCGCTCAGCCAGTCCACATCGGACTGCTCGGTCACCCCGAGCACCTGCAGCGACCGCACCGGGATCAGCCACCCGAACCCGGCCGTGGCGACCGACTCGCGGTAGTGCCCGGCGATCGTCTCCGGCTGCAGGTCGACCGCGGCCTCGCCGTCGTCGCCGACGAAGGCGTCCAGGTACACGCGCCGCGCCACCCGGTCCGGCACCCGGTCGGCCACGCCGGTGATCACCTGCCCCGCGTAGCTGTGCCCGACCAGCACCACGTCGTCCAAGTCCCACGCCTCGATCAGGGCCACGACGTCCTCGACGTGCGTGCCCAGCCCGACCGACGGGCTCAGCAGGTGCGCGCGATCGCTCACCCCGGTCAGCGTCGGCGTGTGCACCTCGTGCCCGGCGGCGCGCAGCAGCGGCGCGACCCGCTGCCACACCCAGCCGCCGTGCCACGCGCCGTGCACCAGCACGAAGGTGCTCATGCGCCCAGCTCCTCGAACAGCGCCATCCCGGCGGCGGTGTTGGACGCCGGCACGTGGTAGGTCTCGTGCACCCGCCGGATGTTCTCGCTCAGCGCGCCGCGCATCACCAGCCACATGATCAGCTCGATCCCCTCCGTCCCGGCCAGCCGGATGTAGTCCTCGCGGGTCAGCGCGGCCAGCTTCGCCGGCTCGGTCTCGATCGCCGTCAGGTACATCCGGTCGAACTCGCTGTTGATCAGCCCGGCACGCGCGCCGGCCAGCTGGTGCGACATCCCGCCGGTGCCGAACACGGCGACCTTCTCCGCGCCGGGGAATGACCGGATCGCCCGCCCCAGCGCCTGCCCCAGCGCGTAGCAGCGGGCCGCGGTCGGCTGCGGGTACTGGATCACGTTGACCAGCAACGGGATCACGCGGCACGGCCACGCCTCGCCCGGCTCCGGGCAGTACACCGACAGCGGCACGGTCAGCCCGTGATCGACGTCGAGGCGGTGGAAGGTGGCCAGGTCGAACCCCTCGTCCACCAGCTCGCGCACCAGGTGCTCGCTCAGCTCCGGTGCGCCCTTGACCACGGGCACCGGGCGCGGGCCCCAGCCCTCGTCGGCCACCTGGTAGGACTCCGCGGTGCCGATGCCGAAGGTGGGCACCAGGTCCAGGTCGACCGCGTTGGCGTGGTCGTTGTAGACCACGATCGCCACGTCCGGCGTGTGCCGCGCCATCCACTCCCGCGCCGGGGCGTAGCCGTCGAACAACGGCTTCCAGTACTCGTCGCCGGTCTTGCCGTTGTCCATGGCCGCCCCGATCGAGGGCACGTGCGAGGTCGCCAGACCCCAGATCACCTCAGCCAAACTTCCGCCCTCCCGAACGCAGCGCCGCCGCGAACTCCTCCGCGGTCATCCCCGTGAACACGCCACCGAGGTACTGCATCGACTTCCGGTCCATCATGGCCAGCTTGTAGGTGTAGAAAATGGACGCTCCCAGGTCGAGCATCCCGGTCCAGTCCCGTTCCAGGACCGCCTTCTTCTGCTCCGGCGACAGCCCGTAGGCATCGCAGTAGGCGGCCTCGTCGGCGCTGAACCGCTCGCGGTTGGCCGCGTCCTTCAGCGACAGGCACATCCGGTTCAGGACGTAGCCCCGCCTGCTGGCCGCGAGATCCAGGACGTAGTCGTCGCGTGCCTGGCCCATGTCCCCTCCTTCAGAAGACGACGGTGGTGTTGCCGTCGCGGATGACTCGGTCGTCGCAGTGCCAGGACACGGCGCGGGACAGCACGAGCCGTTCCACGTCGGCGCCGCGGCGCTGCAGGTCGCGGGCGGACTCGCGGTGCGACACGCGGATGACGTCCTGCTCGATGATCGGCCCCTCGTCGAGGTCCTCGGTGACGTAGTGGGCGGTCGCGCCGATCAGCTTGACGCCGCGTTCCTTCGCCCGCTGGTAGGGGCCCGCGCCCATGAACGCGGGCAGGAACGAGTGGTGGATGTTGATCACCGGCACACCCAGCTCGTCCAGGAACCCGCCGGACAGGATCTGCATGTAGCGGGCCAGCACCACGAGGTCGACGTTGCCCTTGAGCAGGTTCAGCTGTTCCTTCTCCGCCTCGGCCTTGCGCTCCTTCTCCACCGGCACGTGGAAGAACGGGATGCCGAACTGCCGGACGTCGTCGCCGAGATCGGGGTGGTTGGAGATCACCATCGGCACCGTCATGCGCAGCTCGCCGCGCCGTTGCCGCCACAGCAGGTCCAGCAGGCAGTGGTCCAGTTTGGACACCAGGATCGCCACGCGCTTGTGCCGCCGCGCCTCGACCAGCCGGAAGCTCAGGCCGAGCTCGTCCACCAGCTTCGCGTCCAGCGCCTCGCCCAGCGCGGGCAGCTTCGACGGCAGGTCCGGCAGGTGGAAGACGGTGCGCTGGAAGAACCGGCCGCCCGCGGGGTCGCTGGTGGACTGGTCAAGGGCGACCACGTTGGCGCCGTGCCCGGCCAAGATCACCGACACCGCCGAGACGATGCCCGGCCGGTCGGCGCCCTGCACGATGAGCCGCCCGTAGTCCTTGGCGACGATCATGACCGGCCGTCCCGGGCGCCGAGCGCGGCCAGCAGGCCCTGCCGCCACCGTTCCGTGCCCTGGAGCTCGTTGAACGTGAAGATGTGCAGGCCGCGGATGTTCCCGGCGGGCCGGGACGCGAGCCGCCGCGCCAGCTTGCCGGGCTGGTAGGCGCCGGGCAGCAGGAACCGCCACAACAGGTTTTGCTGCTTGCGCAGGAACCGCGCGGACTGGCCGAGACCGAGGCTGGCCGAGATGCGGATCAGCTTCTGCCGGTTGACCGGGCCGGGGATGCCGACGTGCACGGGCAGGTCGATGCCGGACGCGGCGATCCGCTCCGCCCACGCGTGCGTGGTCGCGGCGGTGAAGCAGATCTGCGTGAGGATCCGCGTGGCCAGCGGCGCCTTCTGCTTCAGCGCTAGGTCGACCGCCTCCTGCGGGATCGTGCCGTGCCCTTCGGGATAGCCGCCAATGCCGACCTGGCGGAAGGAGTGCCCGGCGCGCTCCAGCGCCTGCAGCAGCGAGTACGCGTCCGGGAAGCGACCGGCCGGAGCGGGTGCGTCGCCGCCGACGACGAACACCGAGTCGGCGCCGGCCTCCCGCAGGCGGGAGGCCACGTCGGCGACGTGCCGGTCGTCGCGGAACAGCCGCGCGGCGAGGTGCGGAGTGGCACGGTAACCGTGGCCGAGCAGCCGTTCGGTGAGGTCGAGGGTGGTGTCGAGCCCCTTCGCCTCGGTGACCGTGACCGTCAGCGGCACGGTCACCGGCACGTGCTCGAGGACCTTCCGTTCGGTGCTCGCGAACGGCATGACCTCGTAGCTCATGGCGCGCACGAGATCCGCCAGGCGACCGGAGTGGCTCATGCAGCCCAGTAGACCCGAGCCGGCGCGGGGTTTCGCCCGGCATCGAGACAGCCCCGGGCGCGACAAATGACGCACGCCGGAGCCGCCTGGAGGACCTCACGGCGGCCCTGCGCGGCTCCTAGTGTCCATCGTGGGTGCCGACGACGACACGAGGAGAAGGCGATGACATTACTGGTGGTCAGCGCGCACGCGGGGGATTTCGTCTGGCGCGCGGCGGGTGCGATCGCCCTGGCCACCAGCCGGGGCCGGCGGGCCAAGGTGCTGTGCCTGAGCTTCGGCGAGCGCGGCGAGTCCGCGAAGGCCTGGCGCGAGGGCAAAACGCTGGACGAGATCAAGAAGATCCGGCGCGGCGAAGCGGAAAACGCCGCCGGAGTCCTGGGCGCGGAGATCGAGTTCCTCGACGCCGGCGACTACCCGCTGCAAGAGACCCCGGAGCTGGTCGACCGGATGGTGCGCGTCTACCGGGAGGTCAACCCGTCGGTGGTGCTGACCCATCCGCTGGCCGACCCCTACAACGGCGACCACCCCGCGGCCTCCCGGATGGCGTTGCAGGCGCGAGTGCTGGCGCAGGCCATCGGCTACGACGCACCGGGCGAGCCGTTGGGCGCGCCGCCGGTGTTCTTCTTCGAGCCGCACCAGCCGGAGCAGTGCGACTTCAAACCGAACGTGCTGCTGGACATCACCGAGGTGTTCGACACCAAACGCAAGGCGATGGAGTGCCTGCCCGCGCAGCAGCACATGTGGGACTACTACACCGATCTCGCCAAACGCCGTGGCGTGCAGGTCAAGCGCAACGCCGCGCCCAACCTCGGGCTGCCGCACCACACCATGGGCGAGGCCTACATGCGCCTCTACCCGCAGGTCACCGGGGAACTCGCATGAGGACGGTCGTCGTCACCGATCCTCCGCGCGCTCCCATCGAGGAAGTGGACGCGCTCGCCGAATTCGGCGTGGCGACCGTGCACGAAGCCTTGGGGCGCACCGGTTTGCTCGGCCCGGAGCTGCGCCCGATCCAGGACGGCGCCCGGGTCGGCGGCACCGCTGTCACGGTGTTGTGCTGGCCGGGCGACAACCTGATGATCCACGCGGCCGTCGAACAGTGCCGGCCCGGTGACCTCCTGGTCGTCACCACCACGTCTCCCTGCCAGGACGGGTTGTTCGGCGAACTGTTCGCCACCGCCCTGCAGTACCGGGGCGTGCGCGGGCTGGTCACCACCACCGGCGTCCGCGACGTGGCCGACCTGCGTGCCATGGGCTTCCCGGTGTGGTCGGCCGGCGTGTCCGCGCAGGGCACCGTCAAGGCCACCGCGGGCGCGGTCAACGTGCCCGTCGTCGTCGGCGGGCAGCTGATCCACCCCGGCGACGCGGTCCTCGCCGACGACGACGGCGTGATGGTCGTGCCCCGCGCCGACCTCGACCGCGCCCTCGACAAGTCCCGCGCCCGCGCGGAGAAGGAAGAAGCCACGCGGAAGGCCTTCCGCGACGGCGAACTCGGCCTCGACCGCTACGGCCTGCGCAGCAAGCTCACCGACCTGGGCGTCACCTACGTCCCCTACCAGAACGGATCACCCGCATGACCGCCAAGAACCTGCAGGAAGTGCTCGACCAGGCAGGCAACCCGGTCGAGCTGCTGCGCGACTCCCAGCTCGGCGCCTACATCTACCCCGTCGTGCCGAGCGAGTTCACCAACTTCCGCCGCGAGGTCACCGCCTGGCGCGAGACCGCGGTGCTGTTCGACCAGAGCCACCACATGGTCAACCTGTTCGTCTCCGGCCCGGACGCGCTCAAGCTCATCTCCGACACCGGCATCAACAGCGTCGCCAAGTTCCCGGTCAACACCGCCAAGCAGTTCGTCCCGGTCTCCCCCGAAGGCGGCGTGATCGGCGACGGCATCCTGTTCCACCTCGCCGAGGAGGAGTTCGTCTTCGTCGGCCGCGCTCCGGTCGCCAACTGGCTCACCTACCAGGCCACCCGCGGCTACAACGTCGACCTGCGCCTGGACCAGCGCTCCCCCTCCCGCCCCTACGGCAAGCCCGTCGGCCGCGACCTGTGGCGCTTCCAGATCCAGGGCCCGCGCGCGTGGGACGTCATCGAGAAGGTCAACGGCGGCCCGGTCGAGCAGGTCAAGTTCTTCCGCATGGGCTACCTGACCATCGCCGGCGAGCGCGTCCGCACCCTGCGCCACGGCATGGCCGGCGCTCCCGGACTGGAAATCTGGGGCCCGTACGAGACCTACGACAAGATCCGCGACGCCATCCTGGAGGCCGGCCGCGAGTTCGGCCTCGAACCGTGCGGCGCCCGCGCCTACTCCTGCAACACCCTGGAATCCGGCTGGATCCCCTCGCCGCTGCCCGCCGTCTACACCGCCGAGGAACTGCGGCCGTACCGGGAGTGGCTGCCCGCCGAGAGCTACGAAGCCACCAACGCGCTCGCCGGCAGCTTCGTCTCCGACGACATCCGCGACTACTACCTCAACCCGTGGGAGCTCGGCTACGGCGGCTTCGTCAAGTTCGACCACGACTTCATCGGCCGCGACGCCCTCGCCGCCATCGACCCGGACACGCAGCGCCGCAAGGTGACCCTGGCCTGGAACGCCGAGGACGTCGGCAAGCTCCTGGCGAACCCGGTCGCCAAGGACGGCCCGGTCTACCAGTTCTTCGACCTGCCCAACGCCAACTACGGGTCGTCCAACTTCGACTCGATCCTCGACGCGGACGGCAACGTGATCGGACTGTCCCTGTTCACCGGCTACAGCGCCAACGAACGCACCGCCCTCTCCCTCGCCACCATCAATCCCGACGTTCCGCTGGGCGCCGAGGTCACCGTCGTCTGGGGCGAGCCCGGCGGCGGCAGCCGCAAGACCACCGTCCAGCCGCACGAACAGTTCGCCGTCCGCGCGATCGTCAGCCCCGCGCCGTACTCGGTCATGGCCCGCGAGACCTACCAGCCGGGCTGGCGCACTGCCGTGACCGTCTGACCCCGGGCCGGCCGGTCGCCACCCGACGGGGGTGGCGACCGGTCATCCATCACGCGAACCCGACCGCGGCGACCATCACCGGGATCAGCAGCATGATCAGGATCGCGCCGATGACGTCGAACGCCGCGCCGGAGCGGATCATCTTGGTGATCGGCACCGCGCCGGAGCCGTAGACGATCGCGTTCTGCGGCGTGGACACCGGCAGCATGAACCCGAACGACGCGGCGAAGGTCGCGGCCAGCGCCGGGGTGAACGGGTCGACCCCGGCGGCGATCGCGATCGGGATGACGATCGGCACGACCACCGCCGCCGACGCGGTGTTGGAGGTCGTCTCGGACACCAGGATCGCCAGCAGCACCGCGAAGACCGTGAGCGCGATCCCGCTGCCGATCCCGAGCGCGCCGGCCAGCCCGTTGCCCACCCGTTCCGCGAGCCCGGTGTCGGCCAGCAGCGAGCCGAAGATGATGCCGCTGCCGAACAGCAGGATGGTGCCCCAGTCGATGCGGGCGGCCTCGGACCAGGTGAGCGTGAACCGGCGCTCCCGCCAGTTCGTCGGCAGCACGAACAGCAGCGCCGCGCCGAGGACGGCGACGATGCCCTCGTCGAGCCGGTCGCTGACCAGTTCGTAGGCGCGGGAGTCGTTGCCTGCCACCAGTGCCACGATGCCGGGCGTCACCCACAGCACGACGGTGATGCTGAAGGCGATCAGGGTGTTGCGCTCGGCGGCCGAGAACCCGCCCAGCTTCGCCCGCTCGCCGGCCACGTACTCCTCGACGCCGGTGAGCTTCTTGATCTCCGGGCGGTTGAGCAGGATCAGCAGCACGATCAGGACGACGAACATCGCCGCGCAGGCCGGCAGCGCCATCGTGGTCCACTGCAGGAACGAGATCCGCTCGCCGGTGGCCTCCTCGATCAGGCCGCGGCCGATCAGGTTGGGCGGCGAGCCGATCGGCGTGAGCAGCCCGCCGACGCTGGCGCCGTAGGCGAGGACGAGCATCAGCGCGATGCCCACCCGCAGCCGCAGCGGGTCGAACCGCTCCACCTCCGGCGTCCGGGTGCGGATCAGCTCGGCGATGACGGTCAGCAGGCCGACCGCGGTCGGCAGCAGCATCGCGACGGTCGCGGTGTTGGAGATGAACGCCGACAGCACGCACGTGACGAACCCGAGCGCGGGGATGACGCGCCAGGTGCTGCGGCCGACGCCGGGGACGGAGAGGATGAAGAAGGCGAACCGGCGGGCCAGCCCGTGCCGGAGCATCGCCTGGGTCAGGATGAACGCCCCGATGAAGACGAACACCGTCGACGAGCCGAACGGCTCCAGCACGTCGTCGGCGGGCAGCACGCCGAGCACCACGATGGCGGCGACCCCGATCAGGCCGCCGATCGGGATCGGCACCGGTTCGCACACCCACAGCACCACCACGCCGAGCAGCACCGCCGCCAGGGTCTGCTGGCTGGAGTCCAGCGCGGTGGGCACGAACAGGAAGACGATGGTCACGAGCGGCGCGAGCACGAAGCCGACGGTCCGCCGGGCCCGCTCGAACCGCTCCTCCGCCGGGGACAGCTTCTGCTCCGCGAGGCCCCGGTAGGTGCCGCCGGTCAGCAGGGCCGAGGTCACGCTCTCCGTGCGCTCTCTGGTGCGTTCCTCACTTGTGGACATAAAGGGACGATAGCGACGAACGTGACCCACGTCACTCTTTCGTGTCCGGTCTCGGTCGGCTGTTCACGAACCGTGCACCGATCGTGAGGGAGATGTCCCCGGGGGGGCAACAGGCTGCCGCGGGAGGTGGACCTCGGCGAGGGCCTTGAGTTCGCGGGCATGGTGCTACCGCGGCACCGCGGTCATGGGCAACGCCTGATGCTCGCACCGGTGAACGGGATCGTCGTCCCGCGGGACCCCCGCCCGGCGAGCGTGACGGCCGTCGAGCAGGTCAGCGTGCCCGGGGGCCCATGATCAGCATGACGACCTCGGTCGCCACGTCCACCGTGCCCGCCAGGTTCCCGCCCTCCTCCAGGGTGATCGCGATCAGCTCGCGCAACCCGCCGAACAGGGTGATCGCCAGCTCCCGCGACGGCGGCACCACGCCGGCCGCCCGCAGTTCGGGCGTGTCCGCCAGCGTGCGCATCAACGCCACGAACGAGTCCATCGTCTCGCGGGACAGCGCGCGGCCCGCTTCGCCCAGCGACGGCGCCGCCCGCATCCAGCTCAGGCACAGCGCGGGATCGCTCTCCATCGACGCGATCAGCGCCTCCACCGCCTGGCGCGCCTGCGCCTGCCAGGGCGCGTCCCGCTCGACCGCGGCCGCGATGTCCCGGATCATCCGCGCGTTGGTCTGCCGCAGCAGCTCGACGAAGCACTCCTGCTTGCTCGCGAACTGCTCGTAGAAGGTGCGCTTCGACGTGCGCGCGTGGTTCACGACGTCGGCGATCGTGACGTCGTGGTAGTCCCGTTCGCGCAGGGCGGCGGCCATGCCCTGCAGCAGCCGGTCGCGGAACCCGGTGCCCGCCACGTCGACGTCCGTCACGCGGTCAACCTAACCCAGCCGCTTGACCGGGCGGCACGTCCGGCTCTACCGTGCCTGGTACTCGGCGGTACCACGGTGGAGGTGGATGTCGTGACGACCCGGCTGCAGGACGGCCTGAAACCGGTGGTGCGCTGGGGCATCGGCCACGCGCTGCCCCGCACGGTCCTGCGCGCCGCGGCCCGGCGCGGCGACCTGCAGGCGCGGCTCGTCGCCGAAGCCGCGGTCTCCCCCACCGCCGCGTTGTCCGGCCTGTTCGACGAGATCCGCGGCCACGGCCCGCTCTACAAGGGCTCCTTCGCCTACGTCACGACCAGCCACGCGGCGGTGCGGGAAGTGCTGACCAGCAACGACTTCCGCGCCGGCGTGGGCGCCGGGTCCGACGGGGTGCTGGCGCGGCTGAGCGAGTGGTCGGCGTCGGACACGCTGCACCCGATCGCGCCGCCGTCGCTGCTGGCGACCGAGCCGCCGGACCACACCCGCTACCGCAAGCTGGTGACCCGCGTGTTCACCGTCCGCGCGGTGGAGAAGCTGCGGGCCCGCACCGAGGAGATCGCCCGCGAGCTGCTGGACGCGCTGGACCCGGACCGGCCAGTGGACCTCGTCGAGGCCTACTGCGCGCTGCTGCCGGTGACCGTGATCGCCGAGATCCTCGGGGTGCCGCCGGAGCAGCGGCAGCGGGTGCTGGAGCTGGGCACCGCCGCCGCGCCGAGCCTGGACCTCGGTCTGCCGTGGCGGGAGTTCCGCGCGGTCGAGTCGGCGCTGGCCGACTTCGACGCCTGGCTCGGCGACCACCTGGACCGCCTGCGCGCCCACCCCGGCGACGACCTGCTCAGCCAGCTGGTCGCGGCACGCGAGGACGGGGTCGGGCTGACCGATCTGGAACTGCGGGCGACCGCCGGGCTGGTGCTCGCCGCGGGCTTCGAGACGACGGTGAACCTGCTCGGCAACGGCATCACCCTGCTACACGACCACCCCGAGCAGCTCGCCGCGCTGCGCGCGGAGCCGTCGCTGTGGCCGAACGCGGTCGACGAGATCCTGCGCGTCGACCCGCCGGTGCTGCTCACCGGGCGCACCTGCCTGCGCGACACCGAGATCGGCGGCGTGCGGGTCCGCGGAGGCTCGGTGGTGACGACGATCCTGGCCGGCGCCAACCGCGACCCGGAGGTCTTCAAGGACCCCGCGAGGTTCGACGTCCGCCGCGAGAACGCCCGCGAGCACATCTCGTTCTCGGCGGGCAGGCACTACTGCCTGGGCGCCGCGCTGGCCCGCATGGAGGGCGAGGTCGGTCTGCGGACGCTGTTCGACCGCTTCCCGGACCTCCGCCTCACCCCCGGCGCGACCCGCCGCGGCACCCGCATCCTGCGGGGCTTCGAACACCTGCCGGCGCGGCTGCGCTGACCCCGGTCAGAGCACGTTGACCGTCCGAATCGGACCTCACGCCAGAGCCAGTGCGGTCCGCGCCAGGCGGGCGGGGCTGCTGATCAGCTCGTAGCCGGCGACCAGTCCGCGGCTGATGGTGAATCGGATCGCCAGCCGGAGGCGGCCGTCCGGCGCGATCACCAGACCCGGTTCGCCGTCGACGAGAGCGAAGTCGGCGAACCGCGCGTTCCGGCCGAACACGACGATCTCCTCCGCCACGTGGCGGGCGCCCCGCACCTCGGGGCGGCCGTCGGCGCGGCGCACCACGTCCGGGCTCAGCACCGCGACGATCGCGTCGAGGTCGCCGGTCCGGGACGCCGCCAGGAACGCCTCGATCACCCTCCGCTGCCCGGCCGCGTCCGGGCTCGGGGAGGTGCCGCGGACCTTCGCGCGTG
Organism: Amycolatopsis sp. NPDC006131; assembly: GCF_040614175.1. NCBI lineage: Bacteria > Bacillati > Actinomycetota > Actinomycetes > Pseudonocardiales > Pseudonocardiaceae > Amycolatopsis > Amycolatopsis sp. NPDC006131. The sequence goes on along the minus strand of NZ_JBEXTX010000036.1, from coordinate 21,059 downwards.
CCCGGCTGGCGAGCTTCTTCGCCGTCGCCGTGGTGCGGCCGACGATCGGGGCGATCTCGTCGAACGGCACGGCGAACACGTCGTGCAGCACGAACGCGACCCGCTCGTCGGGGCCCAGCCGGTCCAGCACCACCAGCAGGGCGCGGCCCACCTCGTCGGCGAACAGCACTTCCCGGTCCGCGCCCGGCGCGGGATCGGGTTCCTCCACGGGCTCCTGTCGGGCGCGCTGCCGGAGCATGTCCAGGCACACCCGCGACAGCACCGTCCGCAGCCAGCCGGCGGGATTGCGCACCTCGCTGGTGTCCGTGCGCGCCATCCGCAGCCACGTCTCCTGGACGGCGTCCTCGGCGTCGGTGAGCGAGCCGAGCATGCGGTAGGCCACGCCGGTCAGCTGCTCGCGATGCGCTTCGAAGTCCACCGGTCACCTTTCGCCGCCGTCGGTCGTCACCACTTTAGGACCACTCACGAGCGGAAAGGACACTGTGGACGTTTACGAAGCGGTCGCGACGCGCCGGGCGGTGCGCTCCTTCCGGGGCACGCCCGTCCCACACGAGGTGCTTTCCCGGGTGTTGCGGGCGGCGGCGCGGGCGCCGTCCGGGGGAAACCTGCAGCCGTGGCACGTGTTCGTGGTGACCGGCGAGCCGCTGGCGGATCTGAAGAAGCGGACGCTCGAACGCGTCGCGGCAGGCGACCCCGGCGACCCGCGCGAGTACCCGATGTACCCGCCCGATCTGCCGTCCCCGTACCGGGAACGCCGGTCCGCGGCGGCGGCCCGGCGCTACCGGAACATCCCCCGGGACGACACCGCCGCCCGGCAGGCCACGGTCGCGCGCAACTGGGACTGCTTCGGCGCCCCGGCCGCGTTGTTCTGCTACCTCGACCGGATCATGGGCGCCGCCCAGTGGGCGGACGCCGGCATGTACCTGCAGACGGTGATGCTGCTGCTCCGCGCGGAAGGGCTGGACAGCTGCCCGCAGATGGCGTGGTCGGTCTACCGCACGACGGTGGCCGAGGTGGTGTCACCGCCGGAACGGCTGGTGCTCTTCTGCGGCCTGTCCATCGGCTACGCCGCCGTGACCCCGGAGCGCACCGAACGCGCCCCGCTCACCGAGACCGTGACCTTCCTCGGCTGAGTCACCGTCCACTGTGGCCGGTCACCGCAGCACGACCGGGCCGTTGTAGAGGGCGGCGCCCCGCGCGTCCAGCACCCGCACCCAGGCCTCGCCCGTGTCGGGGTACACCGGCTTCGCGCCGTCGGGCAGCCAGGCCGCGAACGTCCCGTTCACGACGGGCACGGTGACCGGCTCCCCGGCGCCGAAGTCGGCGACCACGCTCGTGGCCGACCGCGGCGCGAGGCCCACGAAGGGCACCTTCCCGGCCTGCGCGGGCACCGACAGCCGACGGACCGGGATCGACCTGCCCAGGAACGTGTCGACGTGCAGTGACGATCCGGTGGGCGCGGTGACGCACGCGATCATGTGCTCGGCGCTGCGCCCCAGCACCACGCGGTACGGCCCGTGCTCCAGCAGGCCGCCGGGCTGGTAGGCGTCGGCGTCGGCGGGCGGCGCGGTCAGCGCGGCCAGGCATTCGCCGAGTGCGCGCCCGGCGGGCGAGGTCCGGTCACCCGGCTGGTCGACGATGCTGACCAGCGGCGCCGGGGCCGGCGGCAGTTCGACCCGCGGACCGGGGCGGGTCCGCTGGCCCTCGACCGACTTCCCGGCCCACAGGGTGGTGGTCGCCGGGTCGGTCGCGGTGAACGCGGTGAACACACCGGTCCCCGGCGTGACCGGCTCGACGGTGATGCCGAGGCCATCGGGCAGGGACAGCTCGATGCTCGGCCACGACGGATCGGCGATCCCGGCGGCCAATCCGGTCCCGGTGTAGAGCAGCAGCCCGGTGCGGCTGCCGGCGGCATAGGCCGGTTCGGCGGACGGATCGGACACGGTGACCGTGGTCGCCGTGGTCTCGCAGAAGACCGGCCTGCCGCCGGCGAGGTAGGAGGTGACGACGTCGTCGCCGAGCACGCGGCTGCCGGTGGCGCGCCACTCCTCCCGCGGCGGGACCTGCCCGGTCTTGCCCGCGGACTCGATCGCGCCCCAGCACCGGTCGTCGACACCACCGGAGCCGACGGGAACCGGCGCGGACGACCGGAAGAACTGGGCGCCGACCAGCACGCCGGCGACGAGCACGATCACGGCGGCGCCGGCCACGAGGGCGCGGCCGCGGCGGGGGGCCATCCCGGCTCGCACGGTGGCGCGCATCCGTTCGCGCACCTCGGGCGGCAGCTCACGGCGCGGCGGCAGGGTGTGGCTCATTTCTCCTCCAGCAGGGCACGGAGCCGGGCGCGGGCGCGCGACAGGTGCGCGCGCACGGTCACCTCGGCGACCTCGAGCAGGGCGGCGGCGTCGGCGACCGGCAGCTCGCCGAGCAGGCACAGCTCGACGACCTGCCGTTGCGCCGCGGGCAGGGCGCGGACGGCGTCGATGATCAGCCGCAGGCGCGCTTCGCCGTCGAGGCGGTCGGCGACGCCGTCGGCGTGGTCGGACACCGGCGCGGGATCGGGCATCCGGCGCAGCAGCCGCAGCCGCCGCGTGCGGCCGCGGTGCTCGTCGCGCGCGAGGTTGCCCGCGACGGTGAACAGCCAGGGCAGCGCGCTGTCACGCACCAGGGTGAGGTCGGCGCGTTTGCGCCAGGCGGTCAGGAAGGTCGCGGAGGTGAGGTCCTCGGCGCTGGCCCAGGAGCCGGTCAGCCGGTAGGCGTGGTTCCACACCGCCTGCGCGTGGCGTTCGAAGAGCACCGCGAAGGCTTCGCGATCACCCCGCGCCCACAGATCGGCGTCGCCCGGCTCCACCGGTACCCCCAGCCCGGTCAGTTGCATGGTCACACCGGACAGTGGCCGGCACGGCGCTCGATGTTGTCACCGGGGCCCGATGTTGTCACAGGGACCAGAGCGACGCGCCGAGGTCGAGCACGACCCTGGCCGGGATCTCGCCGGCCCGCAGCTCGGCGAGGCAGGTGTTGACGTCCTCCAGCGCGCGGGTCTCGGCCACCACGCAGGTCCGCCCGGCGGCGTGCAGCGCGAACACGTCGGCCGTGTCGCGGCGGGTCCCGCCGATCGAGCCGGTCACCGTCTTCCCGCCGGTCACCGCGTCGAACAGCGGCACCGTCAGTGCGCCGCGGGCGGGCAGCGCGACGCACACCAGCCGCCCGCCGCGCCGCAGCGACCGGTAGGCCTGGGCCACGGACTCCGCGGACGGGGCCAGCGCGAGCGCGACGCCGGCGCCGCCGAGGAGGCCGATCTCCACGGACGGGTCGGCGAACCGGGCGTCGACGAGGTGGTCGGCGCCCACCCGGCGGGCCAGGTCCAGCTTCTCGTCGTCGACGTCAACCGCCACCACGCGGCCGCCGGCCATGCGGGCGTACTGGATCGCGAGGTGCCCGAGCCCGCCCACGCCGAACACCGCGACCAGCTCACCCGCGGCAAGCCGGGACACCTTGACCGCCCGGAACGCGGCCGTCCCCGCGCACGTCAGCGCGGCGGCGTCCACAGCGGACAGTTCCTCCGGGACGGCCACGGCGTACCGGTCGTCGGTGAGCGCGTACTCGGCGAAGGTGCCGTCCGCGGAGCACCCGGTGTCGCACTGGTCCTCGCACAGGTTCTCCCAGCCGGACACGCAGTGCTCGCAGTGCCCGCACGCCGAGCCGAGCCAGCTGATCGCGACGCGCTCCCCCGGCCGGTGCAGCGAGGCGCCGGGCCCCAGCTCCTCCACCACGCCGACGCCCTCGTGCCCCGGCACGGTCGACGGGCGCGGCCGCAGCGGCCAGTCGCCCCGCAGGAGGTGGACGTCGGTGTGGCACAGGCCGCTGGCGAGCATCCGGACCAGCACCTGGCCCGGTCCCGGCTCCGGCACCGGGCGGTCCCGGATCTCCAGCTTCGCGCCGGTCTCGGGCACGACGGCCGCTTTCATCACGGTCCTCCCCTGGCCGGCCGCGCTGTCAGTACCGCAGGTGCGCGGGCTGGTGCGTCACTTCCTCGATGTCGCCCGCGGCCGCGTCCAGCAGCCGGTGCGCCAGGTCGCTGAGCGCCCGCGCGGTGGCCAGCTCGTCCCCGATCTCGGGCACGTTGGTGTCGGCCGGGTTGAGGCGGGCGGTCCCGATCCCGACCAGGCTGGTCCGCTCGCCGGTGTGCAGTCGCGCCGTGGCGCGGGTCCGCGTCTCGTGCTCGTCGATCACGATGTCGACATGCCAGTTCTTGTCCCGCATGGCAGCCTCCCGGTGGTCTCCGGCTTCCACGCTGCTCCGCCCGGCGGGGCGCAGGAAGGGCCGGAAGTCACCGCGTGCGTCAGCGGATCCGGCGCACGTCCAGGGGTGTCTCGACCGCGCCGCCGTCCGGGCCGCGCTCCACCCGGTACGCGCCGGCGCGGTCCCGCTCGGCGAGCGCCTCGGCGAGTTCGCCGCCGCGGTAGAGCAGTCCGGCTCCGTCGTCGGTCGCGTAGCCGGGTGGCAGGGTGCCGTCCGCGACCAGCGACTGGAACAGCGGCCGCCGGGCGGGTTCGCTGTCGTGGTGGACGCCGTTGGACCACGGGAGCAGGCCGAGCCCGTTGGTCACCGGCCGCAGCTCGGGGCCGAACGAGTCGGTCGTGCCCCCGGTGTGCCAGCAGATCGAGCCCGCCGACACGCCGGTGAGAACCACCCCGGCCTGCCACGCGTCGCGCATCACCACGTCCAGGCCGTGCAGCCGCCACAGCGCCAGCAGCCCGGCGACGCTGCCGCCCCACACCCAGATCACGTCCTGGGACAGCAGGTGCCCGGCGAGGTCGGCGATGTTCGGCATCGGCAGCAACGCCACGTGGCTGCCCGCCCACCCCTCGCGCCACGCGTTCTCGTAGAAGGTGGCGGTCAGGCGGCGGTCGTCGCCGCAGGCGGTGCCCAGGAAGCACACCCGCGGCGCGCGGCCGGTGACGCCGGCGAGCTCGACCGCGTACCGCGTCAGGGGGCCGGCCTCCCAGTCCAGTCGCGCCGAGGCCCGGACGCCGCCGGAGGTGGCCAGGATCGTCGGTTCGTCGGCTGCCATGCCGTGATCCTACGGACTGGCGCCGCTTGCATGCATTGTATACAGTGCATGCCGTGGAGACGACGTACGACCGCGTGCGGGAGCTGATCGTCGGCGGAGCCTTCCCGCCCGGGCAGCGCCTCACCGAACTGGACCTGTCGCAGCGGCTCGACGTGAGCCGCACGCCCGTGCGGGAGGCGTTGCGGCGCCTGGAAAGCGACGGCCTGGTCGAGAGCGGGCAGCGGGGCGTCACCGTGATCCGGCTGAGCGACGCGGAACTGCGGGAGGCCTACCTCGTCCGCGCCTCGCTGGAAGCGCTTACCGCCGAGCTGGCCGCCCAGCGCCAGCAGGCCGGCGAGATCGCGCCCGCCGCGCTGGCCCGGCTGACCGGCTTCGCCGACGACGCCGACCGCGCCACCCGGGCCGGCGACCTGATCACCGGCGTGCGGCACAACCGCGAATTCCACCGGCACGTCGCGGTCCTGGCCGGGAACTCCCTCGCGCTCGGCTTCCTCGACCGCGTGTGGGACCGGATCCTCGTGTCCACACAGGATTCCCTGACCGCCCCCAGCCGCACCGGCCAGGTCGACGACGAGCACCGCCGCCTCGTCGAAGCCATCACCAGCGGGGACGGGCCGTCGGCCGCGGCCCTGGCCCGCGACCACGTCCTGAGCACCCTGTCCGCACTACCCGGAGGAGCACCCCGATGAGCAAGGAACACGGCTACGAGGTCACGGTCACCTGGAACGGCTCCACCGCCGGGGGTTACCGCGCCTACGACCGCGGCCACGACGTCACCGCCGAGGGCAAGCCGCCCATCGCGGCGACCGCGGACCCGGCCTTCCTCGGCGACCCGGCCCGCTGGAACCCCGAGGAGCTGCTGGTGGCGTCGTTGTCGCAGTGCCACCTGCTGACCTACCTGGCGTTGTGCGCCCGGCACGGCATCACCGTCACCGGCTACCGGGACGCCGCGACCGGCCGCATGGCCGAAACCCCCGGCGGCGGCGGGCACTTCACCGAGGTGACCCTGCACCCCGAAGTCACGATCACCGACGCGAGCGCGGCGGACAAGGCCGCCGAACTGCACCACCGGGCGCACGAGCTGTGCTTCATCGCGAACTCGGTGAACTTCCCGGTCCACCACGCACCGGTGATCCACGTCGCCTGACGGGAGTGGCCTGGCCGGCCGCGGAGACGTCCGGAGTGGACTAACCGAGCGCGGCCACGATCGCCGCGCCGAGGTCGGCCGGCCTGCTGAACTGGGGCCAGTGCCCGGTCGGCAGGTCGACCAGCTCCACGTCGCTCATCGCCGCGAGCTCGGCCACGTACGGGTGCTGCGCGGCGATCAGCTCACGCACCTGGGCGGACGGCATCGACGTGCAGATCACCGTCGCCGGGATCGCGCGGCGGCGCTCGTCGGACAGCTCGACCGGTTCGCGGGTCACCGCGGCGGGCTCCGGGACCGCCTCGGCACGCATCCGCTCGCGCAGCTCGCCGGTGAGCCCGGCCAGCTCGGCTTCCTCGAAGGCCGCCCAGTCCGGCAGCGGCACGTCGGCGCCCTCGGCGGGCAGGGCTTCGTTGATCGAGGCGCCGCTGGACAGCGGCCCGGCGTCGACGAAGACGATCCGCGCCACGCGGTCCGGGCGGGCGTCGGCGGCGGCGTAGGCGAGGGGCCCGCCGCCGGAGTGACCGACCAGGACCACCGGCTCGTCCTCCGCGTCGATCGCGGCCACGATGGCGGCGACGTGGTCGCGCACGCCGATCCCGTTGCGGTCGGCGGCCGCTTCGAGGCCGGGCAGGGTCAGCGCGCGCACGGTGTGGCCGGCGGCGGTCAGCGCGGGTTCGACGTCGCGCCACGAGGACGCGCCGAGCCAGAAGCCGGGGACGAGGATGACGATCATCGGCAGAGCCTAGAACGTCAGGGGTGTCCCCGATACCGGATTTACCGGGATCGCCTTACCGTCGCCGTACCGCCACGACACGGAGGCTTCCGATGAAGGCGATCGTCCAGGACCGGTACGGCTCACCCGACGTGCTCTCCCTGCAGGAGACCGACCAGCCGAGGCCGTCGGCAGGCGAGGTCCTCGTCCGCGTGCGCGCGGCCGCGGTCAACGCCTACGACTGGCACATCATGCGCGGCGACCCCTACGTCCTCCGCCTCGCCGCGCGATCCCTGCGCGGCCCGCGGTTCCGCATCCGGGGCCGGGACGTGGCCGGCGTCGTCGACGCGGTGGGGGACGGCGTCACCGGCCTGTCCCCCGGCGACGAGGTGTACGGCGACACCGGCGAGTCCGACGGCGCCTTCGCCGAGTACGTGTGCGTGCCGGCGGAACGGCTGGCGCCCAAGCCGGCGAAGCTGACCTTCGAGCGGGCCGCCGCGGTGCCGCTCGCCGGCAGCACCGCGCTCGTCGGGCTGCGGGACGCCGGGCGGTTGCGGGCGGGACAGCACGTCCTGATCAACGGCGCGTCCGGCGGGGTGGGCACGTTCGCGGTGCAGATCGCGAAGGCGCTGGGCGCGACGGTGACCGCGGTGTGCAGCACGCGCAACGTCGAACTGGTGACCTCGCTCGGCGCGGACCACGTCGTCGACTACACGCGCGAAGACTTCACCCGGGGCGCGAGCCGCTACGAACTGGTGCTGGACCTCGTCGGGAACCGCTCGCTCGCGGACCTGCGCCGGGTCCTGACGCCGGAGGGCACGCTCCTGCTCTCCGGCGGAGGCGTGTCGCGCGGCGGCAGCGTGTTCGGCCCGATGGGATTGATCACCCGCGGGCGGCTGGCGTCGCGGTTCACCCGGCAGCGGATCGCGGACTTCTCCGGCTCGTCGAACCGGGAGCTGCTCACGGCGCTGAGCGAGCTGATCGAGGCGGGCCGCGTGGAGCCGGTGATCGACCGGGACTTCCCGCTGGAGAAGACGGCGGAGGCGATCCGCTACCTGGAGACCGAACACGCGCGGGCGAAGGTGGTGATCACGCTCTGAGGGCCGCCGCCGCGCGGGCGGTGACCTCGTCCCAGCGGCCCTCGCGCAGCAGCGCAGGCTCGGCCATCCAGCTGCCGCTCACCGCGGGGACCATCGGCAGCGCCAGGTAGTCGTGCATGTTGCCCGCGGTCACGCCGCCGGAGGGCATGAACGAGACACCGCGGAAGGGGGCGGCGAGCGCGCGGATCGCCGCCGGGCCGCCGAGCAGGCCGGCGGGGAAGAACTTCACCTCGCCCACCCCGAGCGCGGTGGCCGCCATCAGATCGGTCGCGGTCGCCACGCCCGGCAGCGCGGGAACGCCGTGGGCGGCGGCGCGGGCGACCACGTCCGCCGACACGCCCGGGCTGACCAGGAACCGAGCGCCCGCCTCGACAGCCGCGTCCACATGCGACGGAAGCAGCACCGACCCGGCGCCGGTCAGCAGCTCCGGCAACGCCGACAGCCGCCGGATGCCCTCCAGGCCCGCGGGCGTGCGCAGGGTGATCTCGACGACGCCGATGCCGCCGGCGAGCAGCGCATCCCCGAGGGGCAGCGCCTGCGCGGGCTCGTCCAGCACGACCACAGGCACGACCGGGCACCGCGACAGCAGGCTCACCGGACCACCCCCGCCGACCCGAGCGGCTCCGCCGGGCACCCCGACAGCAATCTCAATGGACCAGCCTCGCCCGGCTCGAGCGCCACCGAGCGCCGCGACAGCAGGTTCACCGGGCCACCTCCACCGGCCCGACTGGACGGGGCGGCAGCAGCCTCACTGGACCACCCCCCGCCGATCCGCCCAGCACCACCAGACCCCCAACCAGCACCGGACCACCCTCGCCCCGCCAGCACCCCACGGACGCCAACCGGCCCCGTGACAGCAATTTCACCGAACCACCCCCACCGCTCGCCCAGCACCAAGACAGCCCTCACCGAACCACCTCCACCGGCTGGGCAGGACGGCAGCAGCCTCACCAGACCTCACCCGCCGATCCGCCCAGCACCACCGGGCCCCCAACCAGCAACTTCACCGAACCACCCCCACCGGCCCGGCTGGCCAGGGCGGCAGCAGCCTCGCCAGACCACCCTCGCCCCGCCAGCACCCCACCGATGCCAACCGGCGCCATGACTGCAACCTCACCGAACCACCCCCACCGGCTCGCCCAGCACCACCCGGCACCAAGACAGCCCTCACCGAACCACCTCGACCGGCTCCTCGGCTGCGGGCTCCTCGGCGCGCAGCTCCTCGCGCGTGGGCAGCCCCTCCCAGTCCCCCGGCACCCGGCACACCGCGGCCCCCGCCGCGTTGCCCAGCCGCAGGCACCCGGGCACCGGCTCGCCGGCCACCAGTCCGCTCAGGTAACCCGCCACGAACGCGTCACCCGCGCCGACCGGGTCGACGACGGTCACCGGCACCGCCTCCGCCCGGTGCGCCGAGTCCCCGTCCACCGCGACCGCGCCCAGCGCGCCGAGCTTCACCACCGCCGTCCGCGGGCCGCTTCCCGCCAGCTCGCGCGCCAGTTCCTCGCCCAGTTCGAACGACACCTCGCCCACCGGCAGGCCGAGCAGCAGCGCCGCTTCCTCCGGGCCGGCGAACACGAGGTCCGCGGCCCCCGCCAGCCGCGTCAGCACCAGCCCGGCCTCCTCGGGCGGCCACAGCGTCGCGCGGTAGTTGACGTCGAACGACACGAGCGTCCCGGCCTCCCGCGCCACCCCGATGACGTGGTCCAGCGTCTCCCGCGGGCCGGGGCCGAGCGCCGCGGTGATCCCGGACACGTGCAACACGTCGGCGGCCGCCACGGCAGCGGCGTCGATGTCCGAAGGGGACAGTCGGGACGCGGCGCTGCCCCTCCGGTAGTACCGCACCCGCCACGGTTTCCCGCCGCGCATCTCCTTCAGCATCAGCCCGGTCGGCGCCTCCGGATCGCGCCCGGCGAGCACCCGCACGCCCTCGGCGCGGATCTCGCGGGTCACCAGCGCGCCGAACGCGTCGTCCCCGACCCGGCTGATCCACGCCGACGGCACACCCAGCCGAGCCAGCCCGATGGCCACATTGGACTCCGCTCCCCCGATGCCCACCGGCAACGCGGACCCGCCGGTCACCCTGCCCGAGTCCGGTGTGGACAGCAGTGCCATCGTCTCGCCCAGGGTCACCACGCTCATCGCCGCTCCCCCAGCCGCAGCAGCACCTTGCTGCTGCCGCTCGACCGGTCCGCGGCGACGGCCAGCGCCTCGCCCGCCCGCTCCAGGTCGAAGGTGTGCGTGATCAGCGGCGACACGTCGAGCCCGTCGCCGAGGGCGCGCACCGCGTCGGTGATCTCGTCGACGAACCGGTACGAGCCGATCCAGGTGATCTCTCGCGTGACCAGGTCGCCGAGCACCGCGGTGGCCGGCTCCCCCGGCAGGTTCCCGACCTGCACGAGCGTCCCGCCACGCGCGGTCGCCCGCAGCGCGCCACCGAGCGCACCGGGAGCGCCGGAGGCTTCGAAGACCAGCTCCACGTCCTCGGGCAGGGCGTCCCCGGCGGCGAGGTCGACCACCTCGTCCGCCCCGACCCGGCGCGCGATCACCAGCGCCGAGGGCGACAGGTCCGCCGCGATCACCGTCGCGGCGCCGCGGTGCTTCGCGGCCGCCGCGACCAGGCACCCGATCGGCCCGGCGCCGTTGACCAGCACCGTGCGCCCGGTGACGTCCCCGGCGCGGCCGACCGCGTGCAGCGCCACCGCCAGCGGTTCGGCCAGCGCGCCCTGCCGCGTGCTCACGCCCGACGGCAGCGGCCGCAGCTGGTCCGCGCGCACCACCCGCAGCTCGCTGAAGCCGCCGTCGGTGTGCGGGTGGAACGCCGCCGAGCCGAAGTACCGCACGCGGGGCAGCAGGTTGGTGCGCCCGGCGATCCGGGCGGGCAGCGTGGTGTCCCCGACCGGCTCGGCCGGGTGGACGGTCACCGGCTGCCCCGGTTCGACACCGGTGACGCCGGGACCGAGCCCGGCGACGCGCCCGGCGACCTCGTGCCCGAGCACCAGCGGGTGCTTCAGCACGGCGGTGCCGGACGCGCCGTGGCGCCAGTAGGCGACGTCGGAGCCGCAGATGCCGCCCCACTCCATCGCGATCAGCACCTCGCCGGGGCCGGGCGCCGGGTCCGGCCGGGTGTCGATCCGGACGTCCCCCGGGCCGTGCACGACGGCTGCTCTCATGCGGCGTCCTCCAGACGGACCAGGTCACGCCCGCGGGTCTCCGGCGCGAGGTACGCCGAGACGAACGTGATGAGCGAGTAGGCGACGAGCATCGCCGCGATGGGCCACCAGTGACCGGTCAGCGCGGTCAGCGACGCGGCCAGCACCGGGCCGATCGCGGTGGCGAGGATGCCGCCGATCTCCTTGGCGACGGCCAGCTGGGTGAACCGGGTGCGCGAGCCGAACAGCTCGGCCATGGTCACGCTCTCCAGCGAGAACAGGCCCAGCACACCGACGTTGAGGCCGACGATCATCGCGACGGTCAGCGCCGCGGTGCCCCCGTTGGCGATCGTCAGCATCATCGGCGCGGCGATCACCACGGTCAGCAGCGACAGCCCCAGGTAGACCGGGCGGCGGCCGAACCGGTCGCCGAGCAGGCCGACGACGGGGATGGTGACGAACCCGAGCAGCGAGCCGTAGACGATCGCCGCGGTCGGCACCGACTTGTTCACGGCCAGCTCGGTGGCGATGTAGCCGACGAGGAACGTCTGCACCAGGCCGGAGTTGCCGGCCTGCCCGAACCGCAGGCCCAGCGCCAGCAGGAACGACTTGCCCTTGCGCTGCTTGAGGCCCGCCTCGATCGCGCTCTCGCCGGCTTCCTCGATCTCCTTGCGGCTCAGGGCGACGCCGTCGACGACGTCCGGCCGCTCCTCGAACACCGGGCTCTCCTTGAGGTTGGCCCGCATCCACACGCCGAGGACGAGCAGCACGAAGCTCAGCAGGAACGGCAGCCGCCAGCCCCAGCTCAGCAGCTGCTCGTCGGAGAGCACCGCGAGCAGCACGGCCCACAGCCCGGACGCGGCGAGCGTGCCGGAGTTGGTGCCCAGCGACACCAGCGACGCGATCAGGCCACGGCGCCTGGCCGGCGCGTACTCGGCGAGCATCACGGTCGCCCCGGCGATCTCCGCGCCCGCGCCGAAGCCCTGGACCAGCCGCAGCGCCACGAGCAGGATCGGCGCGGCGATGCCGATCATCGAGTACGGGGGCAGCACGCCGATCAGCGTCGTGGAAACGCCCATCAGCGCGATCGTGACGAACAGGACCTTCTTGCGTCCGATCCGGTCGCCCATCCGTCCGAAGTAGACCGCGCCGGCCAGGCGCGCGACGTAGCCGACGCCGTAGGTCGCCATCGCCGCGATCAGCCCGATCGCCGGGCTGACGTTCGGGAAGAAGATCTTGTTGAACACGATCGCGGCGGCCAGCGAGTACAGCTGGAAGTCCATGAACTCCATGGCGGTGCCGAGCCAGCCGGACATCGCGGCCCGGCTGAGGTCCCGGGTCGTGCGGGTCACCGCTCCCGGCGCCGTCTGGGTGCTGTCGGTCATCGTGCGCTCCTTTGCTTCACGGGTCTCGCGGTGGTCTACGGGTCGATCCGCCCGGCCTCGACCGCGGGCAGGCGCCGCGCGATCGCGGCCACCAGCGCCGGGTCGCCGGCCAGGTCGGCGCCGCCGATCGCGGTGAGCAGCCGGGCGACCACGGTCGCGGTGTCCGGCGCCGCGTCCCAGCACGCGGCGAGGGACTCCGCCAACGGATCGGTGATGCCGAACGGCTGCCGGGTGGCGTGCACCCACGCCGCCAGGGCCAGCGCCAGCACCGGGCCCGCGCCGCCCCGCTCCCGCAGCACGGGCAGCCAGCGTTCGGCGATCTTCAGCGAGCCGTCCGAACCGATCTGCCGCAGCCGGTGGCCGATTGCGGGATCGGCGAACCGCTCGACGAGTGCGTCGACGTAGGCGGGCACGTCCAGGTCCGAGGCAGGCAGGGTGGGCGCGACCTCCGCCGTGAAGCCGCGGACCATCCTCTCACCCCACCCGGTGGCGAGGACGTCGGCGACCGTCCGGCAGCCCGCCGCCAGACCGAGGTAGGCCAGCGCCGAGTGGGAGCCGTTGAGCAGCCGCAGCTTCATCAGCTGGTGGGGCGCGACATCGGCGACGAACAGGGCGCCGTCGGCCTCCCACGGCGGGCGCGGCGCGGCGAAGGAGTCCTCCAGCACCCACTGGCGGTAGGGCTCGGCCGCGACCGCCATCTCGTCGCGCACGCCGAGCGCGGCCGCCGCCGCGTCCACGGTGGCGCCGGTCACGGCCGGGACGATGCGGTCGACCACCGTGGCCGGGAAGGCGACGGCGGTGCGCAGCCAGTCCTGGACGGCCTCGCGGTCGGGCCAGTCCGCCGCCGCGGCGAAACCGGTGATCACGTCGGCCAGCGCGCGGCCGTTGCCTGCGGCGTTGTCGCAGGACACGACACTGATCGGGGCGCCGGTGGCGCGGAAGCGGGCGGCCAGCGAGGTGGCCAGGCGGCCGATCACGGTGCGCGGCGGACGGCCCGCGAGATCGGCGGCGATCTCCGGGTTCGCGGTGTCCAGGCGCCCGGTGGCCGGGTCGCGGAAGTAGCCCTTTTCGGTGACGGTCAGGGTAACGACGGTCACCTCCGGCGAGGTGAGCAGCTCGTCGACCCGGCCGGCGTCGGGCACCATCCCGAGCGCCTCGACGACCGAGCCGACCACGCGCGTGCGCCGGTCGGTGACCGAGAACAGGCAGTCCTGGGCGCGCAGGCGCTCGACCGGCTCCGGCGACCGCGGGTTGACCGCGGCGATCCCCCACGGCTGCCCGGACGCGGCCGCGGCGGCCTCGGTGTAGAGGGCCTGGTGGGCCCGGTGGAACGCGCCCAGTCCGAAGTGGATGACCCTCGGCGCGAGGTCGCGCGGGTCGGTTTCCGGCCGGTGCTCCGGCTTCAGGGAGTCCAGTGTGGACAGGCTGAGCGTCACCAGTCGTGCACCGAGCCGTCGAGGCGGCGCGCCACCGGCAGGTAACGCGGCTGGTAGGGGAACTTCGCCGCGGCCTTCTCGTCGTACTCGACGCCGAGGCCGGGCTGCTCGGACGGGTGCAGCATGCCGTCGGCGAAGGTGACCCCGCTGCGGAACACCTCGCCGGTCTCCGGCACGTGCGGCATGTACTCCTGGATGCCGAAGTTCGGCACCGCGATGTCGACGTGCACCGCGGCCGCGAGCGTGACCGGCGACAGGTCGGTGGCGCCGTGCGAGCCGGTCCGGACCTGGTAGAGCGCGGCGAGGTCGAAGATGCGGCGCAGGTGCGTGATCCCGCCGGCGTGCACGACCGTGGTGCGCACGTAGTCGATGAGCTGCTCGGTGATCAGGTGCTGGACGTCCCAGATGGACGTCAGGTTCTCCCCGACCGCGACCGGGGTGGTGGTGTGCTGCCGGATCAGGCGGAAGGCCTCCTGGTTCTCCGCCGGGGTCGGGTCCTCCATCCAGAACAGGCGGCAGTCCTCGACGCGCTTGCCGAACCGGGCCGCCTCGATCGGGGTGAGACGGTGGTGGACGTCGTGCAGCAGGTGGAAGCCGAAGCCGAACTCCGCGCGGACGGCCTCCAGGTACGTGGGCGCGAAGTCGAGGTAGGCCTCGGTGGACCAGGGCTGCTCGTCCGGCAACGCGGTCGCGGCGGGTTCGTAGACCACGCCCTTGCGTACGCCGTAGCTGCCGCCGATGCCGGGCACCGCCGCCTGGGCGCGGATCGCCTGGTAGCCCTGGTCGCGGAAGCGGGCGACGTCGTCGAGCAGCTCGGCGACGTCCGAGCCGCTGGCGTGGGAGTAGACGAGCACGCCGTCGCGGGAGCGGCCGCCGAGGAGCTGGTACACCGGCAGGCCGGCGACCTTGCCCTTGATGTCCCACAGCGCGGTGTCCACGGCGGCGATCGCGGTCATCGTCACCGGGCCGCGGCGCCAGTACGCGCCGCGGTAGAGGTACTGCCACACGTCCTCGATGCGCGCCGGGTCGCGGCCGATGAGCAGCGGCGCGACGTGGTCGCGGAGGTAGCTCGCGACGGCCAGCTCGCGGCCGTTGAGGGTCGCGTCGCCAAGGCCGGTCACGCCGTCGGAGGTGGTCAGGCGCAGGGTGACGAAGTTGCGGCCCGGCGAGGCCACGAACACCTCGGCCCGCTCGATCGTGCTCACGTTCGCTCCTTCAGTGTGGCAGCACTTGTATACAAGCACCTGTCGCGCAGAGCGTCAACTAGTCGGGCAGGGTTGTCGGCTAGTGTCGGCGTGGTGACCGAACGAGGGCGCACGAACCGCCGGCTCGTGTACGAGACGCTGCGGCGCAAGGTGCTGACGCTGGAGCTGGCGCCGGGCGCGGCGCTGTCCGAGAACGAGCTGGCGGCGGTGCTGGGGGTGAGCCGGACGCCGGTGCGGGAGAGCCTGATCCTGCTCGCGGAGGAGGGCCTGGTCCAGGTGTTCCCGCAGGTGGGGTCGTTCGTGTCGCGGGTGGACATGCGGCGGGTGGCGGACGCGCAGTTCCTGCGGGAGGCGGTCGAGCTGGCGGCCCTGGAGGACCTGCCGGAGACGCCCGACGCCGGGGTGGTGGCCGCGCTGGAGGCGAACCTGGCCCGGCAGCGGGAGGCGGACATCGACCTCGAGGAGTTCTTCGCGCTGGACGAGGAGTTCCACCGTGGCCTGCTGGAGCTGAGCGGGCACGAACGGGCGTGGCCGACGGTGGTGTCGGCGAAGGGGCACCTCGACCGGGCCCGCCGGCTGGGTCTCTACGAAGCGAACACGCCCGAGGTGTTCGCCGGGCAGCACGAGGAGATCCTGCGGGCCGTCATCGCGAGGGACGTGCCCCTGGCCCGCGCCACGATGCGCACACACCTGCGGGAGGTCTTCGCGGACATCGAACGCATCCGGGCGCGCAAACCGGAACTGTTCGCGTCGAACACGAACTCGACGCCGGTGCGCCGGAACGTGGTGGTCTGGGAGTAGGCCGGTCGAAACGCCGCGGCCACGACCGCGACCGGCGGTCTACCCGCGAGTTCCGAGCCGCACCTGTTTCAGTTGCCTGCCCGCCCGCTCGCGGTCCCACGTCCCCGCCGTGACCCCTTCGGCGCGGAGACGATGTTTCTCGATCTTGCTGGTCGGAGTCTTGGGGAGAGCGTCGACCACCCGGATGTAGCGCGGCACCATGAAGTGCGCGAGACGTTCCGCTACGAAGTCGAACACCTCCTCGGGAGTGACGGTTCCCCCGGGAACCGGAGCCACCACGGCCAGCACGTCGTCCTCGCCGTGCACACTCGGAACAGCGACCACCGCGCATTCCTGGACCGCCGGATGAGCCAGGATCTCGGCCTCGACATCGAAGGAGGAGATGTTCTCGCCCCGGCGGCGGATCGCGTCCTTGATCCGGTCCACGAAGAAGAACCGGCCGTCGCCGTCGCGGCGGAACGCGTCGCCCGTGTGGAACCACCCGTTCCGCCACGCCGCCGCCGTGGCTTCCGGCATCTTCCAGTAGCCGGAGTTCATCGCCCACGGCCGATCGGTCCGGAGCACGAGTTCCCCGGCCACCCCCGGCGGGACCTCGCAATCGTGCTCGTCCACCAGCCGCGCCTGCACGCCACGGCGGACCCGGCCGCACATTCCGGCGATGGCGGGATCGGGCTCGGAGATGATCGGGATTGACACCTCGGTCATGTTGTACATCGTCTGCACGGTGACACCGAAACGTTCGGCGAACCCGCGCACGTCGTCGATCAGGGGGATCATGATGACCCGCCGGAGCGGGTGCTCTCGATCCTGGTCCGTGGGCGGCTGCTTGGCCAGGAAGGTCGCCATGACTCCGAGCAAGGTCACCTGCGTGGTTCCCGTGCCTCGCACCGTCTCCCAGAACCCGGCCGTGTCGAACCGCTCCACCACCGCGATGGAAGCACCGGCCAGCAGCGCGGCATAGGTGCCGATGGTTCCGCCGGCGTGGAACAGCGGAAGATTGACCATGTAGCGGTCGGACGGGGTCAGCTCGGCGGCGAAGGCGACCGCGGCCGTGGTCGCCAGCTGGACGTAGGAGCAGATGACCGCTTTCGACGGCCCAGTGGTTCCGGATGTGAAGATCAGCGCGTACGGGTCCCACGGCTCGATCGGTCGTTCCGGCCGCACCTCCTCGCCTCTTCCGGTCCAGCTGTCCGCCGTGAACTCGATGACGTGCTCGACCCCGCTGACCTGGCCCGCGAGCCGGGGATGCGCCAGCACGACCCGCGCTCCGGACAGCTCGATCGCATGATCCAGCAGCCGGCCCCGGTAGGCGGTGTTGAGCGGCACGTACACGGCGCCGAGGAGGTTGATGCCGTACCAGGCGCGCACGGCCTCCGGGCCGTTGGGCAGCCACACCAGGACGTGATCCCCCTGTCGCACACCGAGCGCCCGGAGTTCACGAGCGACGGTGTTGGCCGCGGCCCAGGTCTGCTCGTAGGTCCAGGAGGATCCGTCCTCGAACACGGCGTGGACCTGCTCCGGGCGGTCCCTGGCCTGCCGTCGCAGGACTGGTGCAAGTACGCAGTCGTCGGCCGCGGGAAGCGCCGGACTCCACCAATCCATGCTGACTCCTATGACGAGCAGGCAATGTGTATGAACGTTTGTAAATAACAGGGCTCGTCCCTGTCAAGCACTTGCCAATGAACCCTCCACGGCTATTCTGTATGTACGTTCATTCACCGATCGGAGGTTCGCCGTGCCCGAACCGGTCTACCTGCTGGGCGGCAGTCAAACCGACTTCGCCCGGAACTGGTCCAAGGACAGCACCACCCCCCTCTTCGACATGCTCGAGGAAGCGGTGAGCGACTGCCTGGCCGCGACCCGCGTGACTCCGGAGGAAGTCGAGAGCGCACACGTCGGCAACTTCGCGGCGGAACGCTTCACCGGGCAGGCGCACCTCGGAGCCGTGGTGCCGATGCTCGATCCCCGCTGGTCCAGCCTGCCGACCGCCCGCCACGAAGCCGCGTGCGCGTCCGGGAGCATCGCGATCCTGGCCGGAATGGCCGAGATCGAGGCCGGCCGCTACGACGTCGTCCTCGTCGCGGGCGTCGAACTAATGCGCAACGTGCCCGGCGAGGAGGCCGCGCACCACCTCGGGTGCGCCGCCTGGACGCCGGAGGAGACCGTCCCGGAGTCGCTGCCGTGGCCGACCCTGTTCGACCGGATCTCCGACGAGATCGCACGGCGGCATGGTCTCGAACAGCAACACCTCAACCGGATCTCGGAGATCAACCGCACCAACGCGCGCCGCAATCCGCTGGCTCAGACGCGCGACTGGACCCTGTCGGCTGACCAGTTCACCGACGATGAGCTGGCCAACCCGGTCGTGACCGGGCGACTCCGCAAGAGCGACTGCGGCCGGATCACCGATGGCGCCGCGGCCGTCGTGCTCGCGAGCCGTGAGTTCGCCGAGAAGTGGGCCCGCCGGGGAGCGGGAGAGCAGACCGGCCCCAGCCGCATCCGCGGATGGGGTCACCGCAGCGCACCCTTACCCCTCAGTGCCAAGTTCGATCTGGCGGCCCCTGGTCACCACCTGTTCCCGAACGTGCGCAACGCCATCACCGACGCCTACCGGCGCGCTCACATCCCCGGTCCCCGCGCCCTCGATGTGATCGAGACCCACGACTGCTTCACCGTCAACGAATACCTGGCGCTGGAGCACTTCGGCCTGACCGCCCCGGGTCGCGCGTGGGAGGCGGTCGAAGAAGGCATCATCGAGTTCGACGGTCCGCTGCCGGTGAACCCGTCCGGCGGCCTCATCGGCGCGGGTCACCCGGTCGGCGCCACCGGCGTGCGGATGCTCCTCGACGCCCACCGCCAGGTCACCGGCGCGGCGGGCGAGTACCAGGTGCCGGGAGCGCGCACAGCGGCGACCCTCAACATCGGCGGCAGCAACAGCACCGCGGTGAGCTTCGTCGTGGGGGAGGCGACGTGAATGGTGCTTCCTGTGGCGATATGAACGCTCATAGAGCTGCTCCGCTATCGTCGGACCGGTACCGATACGCGGCGTCCGACACGGGCGGGAACGGCGGGGTGAGTCATGCGAGCGAAGGCCAAGGTACGGGTGACGTCGGACCGGCACCCCCGGGAGCGCTTGCAGGAGGCCGGCACCCTCCTGTTCTACGAGAAGGGCTTCCACGCGACCTCCGTGCGGGACATCACCGAAGCGTGCGGGTTGACCGCGGGCTCGCTCTACAACCACTTCGCCTCGAAGGAAGACGTCCTCTACTCGATCATCATGGACGCGCACGCGGCACTGGACCGCAGGCTCGGCTCCGTGCCGCCGGACGCTCCTCCCGCCGAGCGCCTCCGCGGCCTGGTGGAGGGTTTCGTGCTGCACCACACCCGGCTGAGCCGGGAGGCGATGGTCGGTGACGAGTGGCGAGCGCTCGACGAGGAGCACCGCGAGGAGGTTCGGGAGAACCGGCTGCGCGTGCGAGCCCTGTTCGAGGACACGTTGCGCACCGGAGCGAAGTCGGGTGACTTCAGCCTTCCCCCGCTGACCGTCGGCGACCCCGTGCGCATGGCGGCCATGGCCATCCTGGACATGGGTTTCCGCGTAGCGGGCTGGTTCCACCCGGACGGAAGCGTTCCGGACACCGAATTCGCCCGGTTCTACGCGAACCTCATCGTCCGGTCGGTCGCGGCGGACTGAGTTTTCCGATCCTGGAGGATCACCGGAACCATTGGCAGCGGAGCGGATCCGGACGTACGCTGCCCCCGCACTGTATGAACGATCGTACAGCCCCACGAGGTGAGCGATGTCTGATCACGTCCTGCCCACGCCCGTCATCGACATGGCCGGGATGGTCTTCGATGCCGAGTGCTGGGAGGCCTACCTCCTCGGATTCGCGGAGTCCGCACCCGACTACTTCCGCACTTTCGGCGCCCGCTTCGCCGCCACGGCCGGAGTCGACGCCGCGGAATTCCTGGCGCTCGCGGGACCCGACCCCGAGCAGGCGGTGGCCCTTCTGGCCGCCACCGGCGTGTTCGACCTGGACCTCGACGGCTACGCCGAGCGGCTCGCCGCCGAGGGGGTCCGGCACCAGGTGCTGCTCAGCAACGTGCGGCCACTGCGAACCGGTGGAGTCGTCAACGACCGGGTCGCCGAGTTCGCGCAGAAGTACCCCCGGCTCTTCCAAGCATGGGGATGCGTCGATCTGTCCGATCCGGACGGCGCGATCCGGGAGATCCGTAGATGCACGAACGAGCTGGGGATGCGCGGAGCGACCGTGACGCACTTCCTCGATGCCGCCGACCCGCTGTCGGAAGGAGCCCACGAGTTCTACTCGGCACTGGAGGAACTCGGGATTCCGATGTGGGTGCACACCGGGCACAACCTGTCTTCGCGCCTGCCGATGGACTGGTGCACGTGGCGGCATCTGGACGTCATCGCCCGACGGCATCCCGAGCTCGTCGTGATCGCCGGACACGGCGGCTGGCCCTGGATCATCGAGATGATGGCGCTGTGCCAGCGGCACCGCAACGTGTACCTGGAATTCTCCACCCACCGGCCACGGCACATGGCGCGTGCGGGCTCGGGCTGGGAACCGTTGTTCGCCCACGGGGCCACAACAGTGCGGGACAAGATCCTCTTCGGCGGGATCGAATGGATCCACGGTCTCACGACCGGCACCCTGGCCGCGGAGGCCGGCGCATTCGACATCAGCGATCGGAGCCGCAAAGCATGGCTGCACGACAACGCCGCCCGGGTGCTGGGGCTCCCGGACGCGGAATGACCAAGGAGAGCTGATGAACCCGGAACTGGCCGGCCGCGCTGCACTCGTCACCGGGGCCGGGCGCGGCATCGGGGCCGCGATCGCCGAAGAGCTGGCGACGGCAGGGGCTCGCGTAGCGGTGAACGACATCGACGCCGACAGCGCTGCTTCGACCGTCAAGCGAATCCGTGAGCGCGGGGCGAGGCTGATGCGGAGATCGAGCGGTGGTTCGCGGTCCGGCACGTCACGCCGGTGTGGCACCTGGACGGCCTGCCTCAGCAGACCGTGGGCGC
>NZ_JBEXTX010000035.1:0-67253 GCF_040614175.1 Amycolatopsis sp. NPDC006131 | reverse complement strand
AACAGCACGGTGGCCGCACCATCGAGGGCGTCGGAGTCCGCATCGCCCAACGACTCCTGGCCCTCACCGCCGCCATCTGGCACAACCGCGCCACCAGCCAACCCACCACCCGATCCCTGACCGCCTACGACCACTGACCGAGTTACGCATTACTCGTCTAGGCCACGCAAGCAGGTGGCGGCGCCGAGGTGGCCGAGCGCCCCGCAGCCAGTCTCGCCTGCGGTGCTAGGCGCGCAAGCGCGCGGCCGCATCGCGGGCGGCGGACTGGACCTTGCCGCGGTCGACGTGCACCGGCTCCCGGTCCGACACCACCTGTTCGCCTGCCACCCAGACGTCCCGGACCTGCCGCGACCCCGACGCCCACACCAGGTTCGAGATCACCTGCTCGTCCGGCTCGTCCAGGCCCGTCGCGAACGCCGGGCCGTCCGGGTCCACGTGCACGAAGTCGGCCCAGCGGCCGGGCTCCAGCGCGCCGATGTCGGTCCGGCTCAGCGCGTCCGCGCCGCCGCGGGTGGCCAGCAGCAGCGCGTCCTTCGCCCGCAGCGCGGTCGAGTCCTGTGTGGACAGCCGGGCGAGCATGGCGGAGAGCTGGACCTCCTCCCACAGGTCGAGGTCGTCGTTGCTGGCCGGGCCGTCCGTGCCCAGCCCGACCGCGACGGCCGCCGCCCGCAGGTCCGTCAGCCGCGCGATGCCGGACGCCAGCTTCGCGTTCGACCCCGGGCAGTGCGCCACCCCGGTCCCCCGCGCGGCGAACAACGCGATGTCCTGATCGGACAGGTGGACGGCGTGCGCGGCGAGCACCCGCCCGCCCAGCATGCCGACCTCCTCCAGCAGCCGCGGCACCGAACCGAACTCCGCGCGCTGCCGGGCGTCCTCGTCCGCCGCCTCGGCCACGTGGATCTGCACCAGCGCACCCCGCGCCGCAGCGGATTCGGTGACCTGCCGCAGCGCCTCGACCGGCAGCATGTACGCCGAATGCGGCGCGTAGGACAGCTCGATCCGCTCACCGGGGCCGAACCGCAGACCGTCGGCGTCGATCCAGCGGTCCGCCACCTCGATCATGCGCCGCCAGTCGACGCCGGGCAGGTCGATGATCGGGCCGCCGAGCACCGCCCGCGCACCGGTCTCCAGCACCGCCTCGGCCATCTGCTCGGCGAAGAAGTACATCTCCGCGCTCGTGGTGACGCCGTGCCGGAGCATCTCGACCGAACCGAGCAGCATCCCGGCACGCACGTCCTCCGCGCGCAGCTTCGCCTCGGCAGGCCAGATGATCTCGTTGAGCCAGCGCAACAGCGGCAGGTCGCCGCCCATGCCGCGGAGCAGGGTCATCGGGCTGTGCGCGTGTGCGTTGATCAGGCCGGGCAGCAGGATCCCGGTCAGCTCGGTGACCGGCAGATCGCCGGGCGCCTCGGCCGCGGGACCGCAGAACGTGATTCGCCCGTCGTCGCCGACGTCCACCACGCCGTTCCGGATGACCGAGCAGGCCGGATCGCAGGGCAGGACGACGGGGGCGCGGAAGCGTTGCGGCATCCTGGGATTCTAGGTCTCCTGCCGGGCCGTGGCGGCCAGCGACCCGAGCAGCGCGAGGGCCTCGGCGCTCGGCGAACCCGGTTCGGCGTGGTAGACGACGAGCTCCTGCCCCGGACTGGACCGGACGTCGAAGGTCTGCATGGTCAGGGTCAGCGGGCCGACCTCGCGGTGCACGAACTCCTTGCGCTCCAGGCTCTTGCCTCGGGCGTCGTGACCGGTCCACAGCTCGGCGAACTCCGGGCTGGCCGCGAGGAGCTCGGCGAGCACCTGCCGGACCCGCGGGTCGTCCGGGTTCTTGCCGTAGCCGAGCCGGAAACCGGCGACCGAGTTGCGTGCCACCTCGTGCCAGTCCCGGTAGAAGGTGCGCGCGGCCGGGTCGGTGAACACGACGTGCATCAGGTTGCGCGAGTGCGCCCAGTCGTGGAAGAGCGCGTCGGCGATCGCGTTCGAGGCGAGCACGTCGTAGGCGAGGTTGTAGACGATGGCGGGGTTGTCCGGCCAGGCGCTCATCAGCTGCAGCAGGCTCGGATCGACGCGAGCGGGCACCGCGGTGAGCCGGGTGCGCGGGCTGAGCCCGGCGAGGCGGAACAGGTGCTGGCGGCCGTCCTCGCCGAGGCGGAGCGCGGCGGCCAGTGCGTCGACCACCTGCGCCGACGGGGTGCGCTCGCGGCCCTGCTCCAGGCGGACGTAGTAGTCCACGCTGACGCCGGCCAGCAGCGCCACCTCCTCGCGGCGCAGGCCGGGCACGCGGCGCTGGCCGGTGCTGGGGAGGTTGACCTCGTCCGGGCGCACCTGGGACCGCCGGGAGCTGAGGAAGTCGCCGAGTTCGGACCGTGCCATGACGTGATCGTAGGTCTGCGGCGGCGGTGCTACCTGGGTGCAGCGCTCCCAGGAAGACCGCGCCCTGCCACGGTCCAGCCACCCGGGCCACGGTCGGTGCCATGAGCAAACTCGATCTCACCGGGCGGGTCGCCGTCGTCACCGGCGCGGCGCGCGGCATCGGCCGGGCGTGCGCGGAGTTGCTGCGCTCGCGGGGCGCGCGCCTCGTCGTCACCGATCTGCGGGAGTCCGTGCACGAGCTGGCCGCCGACGACGTGGCGGTGCTGACCGGCGACGTCGCGGACGAGGAACTGGCCCGCGCCACGATGCGGCTTGCGGTGGAGCGGTTCGGGCGGTTGGACGTGCTGGTGAACAACGCCGGGCGGACGCTGAACAAGCCGGTCACCGAAACCAGCGTCGAGGACTTCGAGGCGATCCTGCGGGTCAACGCGCGCGGCAACTTCGTGCAGGCGCGGGAGGCGTTCCGCGTGATGGCGGCCGCCGGTGGCGGGGCCATCGTGTCGATCGCGTCGGTGTCGTCGGTGGTGGCGTTCGAGACGCAGACCGCCTACGCCGCGTCGAAGGGCGCGCTGGCCCAGATGACGCGGGTGCTGGCCATCGAAGGCGGACCGGTGGGGATCCGCTCGAACGCCGTCCTGCCGGGCGTCATCGACACCGACATCATGGAGGGGGTGGTCGACAACGGCCGCGAAATGCTCGCCTCGTTCGGCCCCGCCCACCCCATCGGCCGCATCGGCAAGGCCGACGAGGTCGCCGAAGCGGTGGCGTTCCTCTGCTCCGACGCGGCGAGCTTCGTCACCGGCGCCCTGCTCCCGGTCGACGGCGGCTGGACGGCGCAGTGACTCAGCGCGGCAGCATGGGTTCGAGGCTGGTGGCCAGGTCCTGAGCCGCCGCGCAGGCCTCCGCCTGCAGGTCGGCGGAGAGCAGCACGACGGTCGTCGCGGCCGGGGCGTGCCCGGGGACGTCGAGCACGACCTCGCACGTGCCGGGGCCGGTGAACTGGCCGATCAGCGCCTTGCGGCCGTTGACGTCGAGCGGCGCCGCCTCTGCCGGTTCCCCCTGCTCGTGCTCCAGGGCGATGCTCACGGTGCCGTAACCCGGCCTGGACGCGCCGCACTCGTTCCGCACGCCGATCGGCCTGCCCGGCGTGAACCCCTGTCCGGCGAGCAGCTGGTCCAGGACGGCGCAGGCGGCCAGCGGCTCCAGCGGGTCCGCGGTCGGTGCCGCCGTCGTCGGCGCCGGCGTCGGCCTGTCGCTGTCGGTTGTCGAGCAGGCCCCGAGACCGGCCGCCGCGACGACCGAAACCACCCACGCCGCCCTGCGCCCCATGAACGGACAGCCTGCACCCTGCGCGGCTAGTCCACCAGCCCGCTGCGCCACGCCCAGGCCGCGACCTCGACGCGATTGCGTGCGCCGACCTTGCCCTGCACCGCGGCCAGGTGCGTCTTCACCGTCGACAGGGACATGTACAGCTCGGCCCCGATCTCGGTGTTCGTCAGGCCGCGGGCCGCCGCCTTCACCACGTCCAGCTCGCGCGCGGTCAGCGGTTCCTTCGGCGGATCGACCTGCCGCCGGGCGGACGCGCCCTCGAAGTGCTTCAGCAGCCGCACCGTCACCTGCGGTGACACCAGCGCGTCGCCGCGGTGGGCGGCCCGGATCGCTTCGATCAGCAGAGCCGGTCCGGCGTCCTTGAGCAGGAAGCCGCTCGCGCCGTTGCGCAACGCGGTGTGCACGTACTCGTCCAGGTCGAAGGTCGTCACCACCACGACCTTCAGCGGGTCGGCGACGTCCGGCCCGGCCAGCTGGCGCGTCACCTCCAGCCCGTCCAGCCCGGGCATCCGGATGTCCAGCAGGCACACGTCCGGCCGCAGCTCGCGCGCCTTCGTCACCGCCGCGACACCGTCCTCGACGTCGGCGACCACCTCGATGTCGTCCTGCGCGTCGAGGATCATCCGGAACCCCATGCGCACCATGCTCTGGTCGTCGGCGATCAGTACGCGAATCAAGCCTCTTCCTCCACCGGCAACCACGCCTCCACCACCCAGCCCCCGTCCGGCGCCGGGCCCGCGGCGAGCCGGCCGTGCAGCAGCTCGACCCGCTCGCGCATCCCGACGAGACCGTATCCCCCGGAACCTCCGGCCGGACGCGTCACCACCTGGTGTCCGTCGTCGGCCACCCGGATGTGCAGTTCGCCGTCCCGGACCTCGGCCAGCACGCACGCCCGCGTCGCGCCCGCCGCGTGCTTGCCGATGTTCGTCAGCGACTCCTGCACCAGCCGCAGCGCCGAGCGCGCCACCTCCTGCGGCAGGTCCGCGGGCACCCGCACGTCGGCCTCCGTGGGGACGCCGTGGTGCCCGGACTCCACGAGCCGCCGCAGGTCCGCGTCCAGGTCCATGGTGGCCTGGTCGGTGACCGCCTCCCCGCCCGCGCGCATGCTGCCGACCAGCCGCCGCATCGCGGTCATCGCCTCGGTGCCCGCGGCCTCGATGCGTTCGATGACCTCCAGCGCGACCTTCGGGTTCTGGTCGGCGATCACCTTCGCCGCCTGCGCCTGCACGATGATCCCGGTGACGTGGTGCGCCACCAGGTCGTGCAGTTCCCGCGCCAGCGCCATGCGCTCGGAGTTCTGCGCGTCGGCGACCGCGGCCTCGACCACCTTGCGCCGCTCGGAGTCGCGGGCCCGGAAGTACAGCCCGGCGGCCACCGCGATCCCGAGCACGAGCACCGCGGCGATCACCAGGTCGCGCAGGTCCGACATGTCCGCCCGGCCCCGGCCGCTGACCACCGTGGTGAGCGTGGTGAACGCGACCGCGGCCGACATCAAGGCGATCGCGCCCCACGCCCGCTTCGGCTCCACCGACCGGACCAGCAGGACCACGACGATGATCCCGGCGACGATCTCGGTGAACGGCAACGCGCCGTAGCCCAGCAGGTACTGCCGCGGCGCGATCCACAGTGCCGCCGAGGTGGCGAAGATGATCCCGGCGAGCAGCAAGCCGGCGCGCAGCGGGCGGCGGGTCGCGTACACGGCCGTCGCGGCCGCGGCGAGCGAGCAGGTCAGCGCGGGCAGCGCCCGGATGTTGCTGTCCAGCAGCTGGTACAGCTCCAGGAAGACGGGCAGGCTGAGCGCGCCGATCAGAGGCCACTGCTCGCGCACCAGGTCACGAACCGCGCTCTCCTTGCGCGGCGCCTGCCCGCGCCGGAACTGCAGCCCGGTGAGCACCACGGCGACCAGCAGCACCATGCCGAGCAGCATCGTCTCGCTCAGCCCGCGACTGCCCGAGCCGTTGCGGTAGGCGGTGGCGAACAGGGTGGCGAGCACCAGCGTGGCGGTGCCGATGACGGACTCCGCCCACCGCACCCGCCGCACGCAGAAGAACACCAGCTCCAGCCCGGCGACGGTCTCGCTCAGCGACACGTTGCTCAGCAGCGTCGTATACGCCGCCGCGTCGGTCGCCCGGATCAGGAAGGTCGACGCGAACAACGTCGCCGCACCCGCGAACACGGCCACCGCGGGCCGCGTCCGCGCCCACAACGCGCACGCGCCCAGCGCGACCATCCCGGGCAGCAGCAGGAGATCCCGGCCCCGCGGCCCAAGCGAGTCCACACTGGCCGGCAGCACCACCGCGAGATCGCACAGGAAGGCGGCGAGCAGCAGGACGCCTTCGAGACCCAGCCATCGCCAGGCCGAGGTCACGCGATCGGAGAACGGCACAACGGAACGGTAGAGGATCCGCGCGCCCCCGCACCTTGGCCGCCCGGCCACCCCGTATCGGCCGATCGGCCGATACGGGCACCCCGCCCCACCTGTGAACCTGCTGTGCGGGAACAACGGAAGGGGAAGGTTCATGACTCCACAAGGGAGTGTCGTGTTGTCCGGGCGGGGGCTCGTCAAGCGGTACGGCGAGCAGGTGGCGCTGGCCGGCGTCGACGTGGACATCCACGCCGGGGAGGCGCTCGCCGTCGTCGGCCCGTCGGGGTCGGGCAAGACGTCGCTGCTGCACGTGCTGGCCGGGATCCTGCGGCCGGACGGCGGCGAGATCCTGCTGGACGGCAGGCGTGTCGACCAGCTGTCCGAGACCAAGCGCAGCGAGCTGCGGCGCACCGAGTTCGGTTTCGTGTTCCAGCAGGGGATGCTCGTGGCCGAGCTGTCCGCGGAGGAGAACGTGGCGCTGCCGATGCTGCTCGGGGGCGCCAAGCGCCGCGAGGCGATCGGCGCGGCGCGGGAGTGGCTGGGCCGGCTCGGGCTGCGGGGCCGGGAGGGGTCCCGCCCCGGTGAGCTGTCCGGCGGCCAGGCGCAGCGGGTCGCGATCGCCCGCGCGCTGACGCACCGGCCGAAGGTGATCTTCGCCGACGAGCCGACCGGCGCGCTGGACACCCGCACCGGCAAGGACACCATGGACGCCTTGCTGGTCGCGGCCTCGGACTCGGGCACGTCAGTGGTCATCGTGACGCACGACGTGGAGCTCGCCGCGTCGCTGCCGCGCACGGTGACCATCCGGGACGGGCGCATCGCGGAGCAGGTGGGGGTGCTGCCGTGAGCCCGGTCCAGCTGGCGTTCAAGGTCCTGCGGGCGGACCGGCGGACCAGGACCGCCACCCTGCTCACCGCGGTGGGGGTCGCGGTGGCCACGGGTCTGGTCCTGTTGCTGCTGAGCCTGCCGTACGCGACGCAGGCCCGCGCCGAGCGCGCGGTGTGGCAGGAGCAGTACGGCTCCCGTGACGGCGGCACGCCGACCCTGTCGATCTCGTCGAGCGCCGACTACTTCGACGGCAGGCGGATCGACCGCGTGGACGTGGCCCAGCTCGCCGGCGGGGTCGCGTTGCCCGCCGGGGTGCCGAAGTTCCCGGCGCCCGGCGAGGTGCTGGTGTCGCCGGAGCTGTACCAGGCGATGAACCGGCTGCCCGCCTCGCAGCTGGCCGACCGGTTCCCCGGCAAGGTGGTGGGCACCCTCGGCGAGGACGCCCTGCGTTTCCCGGACCAGCTCGTCGCGCTGGTCGGGCACACCCCGGAGACGATGCCGGCGAACGCGAACGAGCGGAACGGGTTCGTGCCGCCGTCGGAGGCGAGGGTGGACGCGCTGCTCACTCTGCTGGCCGGGGTCGGGGTCGTGGTGCTGCTGGTGCCGAGCCTGGTGCTGGTGGCCTCGTCGGCGCGGCTCATCGCGGCCCGGCGGGAGCAGCGGCTGGCGGCCCTGCGGCTGGCCGGCGCGACACCGGGGCAGGTCGTGGCGATCACCGCGGCCGAGACCGGGATCGCCGCGGTCGCGGGCGCGCTGCTGGGCTGGGCGATCAGCCCGCTGCTGTGGTCGCTGGCCCGGCTGGTGCCGTGGGACGGCGGCACCTGGCTGGCCGGCGACTTCCGCGTGCCGATCGGGCTGACCGTGTTCGTGCTGGTCGCGGTGCCCGCGCTGGTGCTGCTGGCCGCCGTGCTCGGGCTGCGGCGGGTGGTGAGCAACCCGGTCGGCGCGGTCGTGCAGCACACGCCGAAGCCGCTGCGCTGGTGGCGCCTGCTCTCGCTGCCGGCGACCGCGTTGTTCTTCTTCTTCGCGATCGAGCAGGGCGACGACGTCAACCTGATCCTGCTCGGGCTCGCGCTGATGATCGCCTCGGCGATGCTGGTCGGGCCGTACGTGACGGCGGTGATCGGCGGGTTCTTCGTGAACCGCTGGCGCAAGCCGTCCGCGCTGCTGGCCGGGCGGCGGCTGCGCAACGACCCGCGCGGCGCCTACCGCGCCTCGGCCGGGGTCGTGCTCGCCGTGTTCACCGGGTCGATGGCGCTGACGCTGATGCCCAGCTTCGACGCGATGACCGGTGGCGGCGGGACCTACCGCGACTCGGTGCTGTCGGTGGACACCTCCGGCGAACGGGCGGGCACGATCGCCGCACAGGCCAACGCGACGCTGGAGCGCTACAACCTGCCTGCCCGCGCGGTGTCGATGCCGGAGGTGACGCTGAAGTCGGTGAACGGCTCCACCTACACCGGTGTGGTCGTCCCCTGCGCGGACGCGGTCAAGGTCTTCCGCGTGCAGGCCGCCTGCACCGGGCCGGGGATCTACAGCACCCACGACCTCGAGCTCGGCGGCTTCCGGGTGGCAGGCGACTACGACGCCGAAGGCGTGCCGTTCGCCGCGGGCACCGCGGTCAAGCCGATGACGCAGACCGACGACGACGGGTACGCGCCGCTGATCATCGACCCGGCCGTCATGCCGGCCGGAGTGGTGCCGTCGTACTCGCGGGTCGCCGTCGACACCACGCCCGCCGACCGCGAGCTGGTGCGCACCGCGCTGGTCGGCGCGGCCGGCGGCGAAAGCGTGTACAGCCGGGAGCTGTACCTGGACGGCCAGCGCGACCAGCTGGACGACCTGCGGCGCGTCACCGTCATCGGGGTGACGGTCGCGGCGATCCTGGCCGGGTGCAGCGCGGCGATCGCGACCGCCGGATCGGTGATGGACCGGCGCCGCACGTTCGGGGCGCTGATGGCGGCCGGCACGCCGACCCGGGTGCTGTCCAGGGCGCTGCGGATGGAGGCCGCGCTGCCCGCGCTGGTCGCCACGATCGGGTCCGGGCTGCTGGGAATGATCGCGGGCCTCGGGTTGTTCTCGATCATTCAGGAATCCCAGAACGCCTCGGCGGTGATCAGCCCGTGGCTGGTCGCGCCGGTGGTGCTCGGGTTCGCCGTGGCGGTGCTCGCCGCGTCGGTCTGCACCCCGGCCCTGAACCGGGTGCGCGCGGAACCGCTGGCCGACGAATGAGCTCGTCCGGCCGCCCCTCGTCGGGGGAGGGGCGGCCGGTCAGCCCACGCGTTCGAAGATCAGGTCCCGGCTGATCCGGCCCTCCTGGTCGGCCCGCTGCTCGAACTTGGTGACGGGCCGCCAGCTCGGCCGCGGCGCCCAGTCGTCGAAGCGGTTGCGCAGCGCGGGCTCGGCCGAGCACACCTCGAGCATCTGCTCGGCGTAGTGCTCCCAGTCGGTGGCCATGTGCAGGATTCCGCCCGGCGCCAGCCGCGACGCCACCAGCTTCACGAAGTCCGGCTGCACCAGCCGGCGCTTGTGGTGGCGCTTCTTCGGCCACGGGTCCGGGAAGAAGATCCGCACCCCGGACAGCGAGTCCGGCTCGATGTGCTCCTTCAGCGCGATCACCGCGTCGCCGTGCAGCAGGCGCAGGTTCTCCAGGCCGAGCCGCTCGGCGCGCAGCATCAGCTGCCCGAGACCGGCCTCGTACACCTCGACCGCGACGTAGTTGACTTCCGGCTCGGCGGCCGCGAGCTGCGCGGTCGTCTCACCCATGCCGGAACCGATCTCCAGCAGCACCGGAGCCGGGCGGCCGAACCACCCGGCGAAGTCGATCGGACCGGGCGGCAGGTCGGCCACCCTGCGCCCGATGTCCGCCCACTGGCGCTCCCAGGCACGCTGCTGGCCGACCGTCATCCGGCCGCCACGCTGCACGTATGAAACGACACTCCGCAGGCGGGGTTCGTGCTCGCTCTCCACCCGCCCAAGTTAGCTGCCGTCCCTGATGCGGCCTGCGTGGCGGTGCGGGTAGCGGCCCCTCCCGCCAGCCCGCCACCGCCCTCAACGGACACGCTTACGCGTGACAGCCTCGGTCAAGGCGGCCCCTGGCTGCGGGATCGCCTCCTCATGAATCCCCGACCACCACCCCTGGTGGACGCGCTCCGCGCGGCTATGCCCGTTCAAACCCGCGGCGGTGCCGGCTGCCCGAGTGGTGCAAGCGGCTCCGCCACTTCTCCAGAGGAAAGCCCCTAGCGGACGGCCTCGAACTCCCCCAACCGGGAGCGCAGGCCGCCGACCCCGTTCACGGCGATCGGCGGCGGCGTCGTGCCGGTGTGGGCCGGCAACACGTCGATCCACCCGTCGTGGCGGCTGGTGGTCAGGATCGTGGTGGGGATCTTGTGCCCGGAGCGCCCGTTCTCCGACGGCATGAACTCCCAGTACCCGGATTCGCCGTCCGCGGCCCACGGCACGTACTCCCAGCCGGGGCGCCGGGACAGCAACTGCGCCACCCGGTCCTCGATGCGGAAACCGGTCTCCCGCGAGTCGAGCCTGCCCTCCGCGAGTGCGCGCAGCCACCAGGGCGCCGGGATCATCTCGCCCCGGGCGCTCACGGCGCGGAACAACGCGAGCACTTCGGCTTCGGCGGCGCGGTGGATCCACGCGCGCCGGATCTCCGCCGGTCTCGTCGCGGTGGCCACGATCCGGGGCAACTCCACGGCCTGCGACCATTCGAGCGCGTCGAGCGGTTCCAGAGCTGGCGGATGCGCGACGGCGCGCGGGGCGGCGATTTCCTGATCAATATCCACCGTCAAGGGTCACCTCCGTGGAGTCGCCTGACGTGGTGATTCCAGAATGCCTGGTCAGAGGCGGTGCGTCCGCTTCCTGTGAGGGCGACCACAGGTGCTTTACGCGGTATTAACCCAGGGGTCGTAACAGCATCATCCGATTAATCGATTCGACCTTTCCGAAGGTCGCCGGATGCACTACAGGCGAAGGCCCGGGCCACCCCCCGAATTCGGTGGCCCGGGCCGTTCTTCTTCCCCGTGCTCCGGTCCCCACCGGAGCGTTCCTGTGGTGGTCTTCGCTCAGGCGTCGCGCTTGCGAGCCGTGGCGACCGCGATGGCCAGCAGCCCGACGGCGACCGCCGCGAAGTAGGCCAGCGACCAGCCCTGCGACAGCACCGCGGTGGACATCGGCGCGCCCGCGTCGACGTTGCGGCCCATGTTCGACGCGCCGTCGCCGGTGAGGAACTTGTTGGCGACGTTGAACGGCAGCCACTGGTAGATGTCGTCGCCGATGCTCGGGATGAGCCGGATCAGGTCCTCGACCGCGAGCGCGTAGATCAGCAGCAGCGCGATGGCGCCGGCGCTGTGGCGGAGCAGGATGCCCACGGCCACCGCGATCACCGCTGCGAGCGCGTAGACCGCGCCGACCCCGGCCACGTTGATCCAGTCCGCGCCGGTGTCCAGCGCGAGCGGGGCGTTCGGCTTGAGCAGCAGCGCCAGCGCCCACGAGCCGAACGCGCTCAGCTCGCCGATGACCAGTGCGACCAGTGCGACCACGGTCGTCTTCGCGACCAGCGCGGCGGCCCGGTTGGGCACCGCCTGGAAGGTCGTGCGGATCGTGCCGAAGCGGTACTCGGTGGTGACCGCGAGAGCGGCCAGCACCATGATCACGGCCATGCCGAAGCTGTAGCCGAACTGGGTCGAGGCGACGGTGGCGGTGAACTCGCCCCCGTCGTCCGCGTTGCCGACGACCAGGGCGGAGAACCCGATCGTGGTGGCCAGGGCCACCAGTGCGCACCACCACGGCGAGCGGGTGGTGAACAGTTTCATCCGTTCCACGGCAAGCAAAGTCATGATGTTCGCGTCTCCCCTAGTTCGCCGGCTCGAGAGCGTGCCGGGCTTCGGTCTCCAGACCGGTGTGGTACTCCACGGAATCGCCCGTGATCTGCATGAACGCCTGCTCCAGCGAACCCGTCTGCGGGCTCAGCTCGTGCAGCACGATGCCGTTGCTCGCGGCCAGCTCGCCGATCTTGTCGCTGTCCAAACCGGACACCAGGATGCCGTCGTCGGTGTCGGTGGCGCTGTCGGCGGGCAGCAGCGAGCGCAGCTTCGCCAGCTGCGGGCTGCGCACCTTGACGGTGTTCTCGCTGGCCCTGGCCACGAACTCCTTCGTGGTGCTCTGCGAGATCAGCTTGCCCTTGCCGATGACCACGAGGTTGGAGGCGGTCAGCGCCATCTCCGACAGCAGGTGGCTGGAGACGAAGACGGTGCGGCCCTCGTCGGCGAGGCGGTGCATGAACTTGCGGATCCAGAGGATGCCCTCCGGGTCGAGGCCGTTGACCGGCTCGTCGAACAGCAGCACCTCCGGGTCGCCGAGCAGTGCCGCGGCGATCCCCAGCCGCTGCGACATGCCCAGCGAGAACCCGCCTGCGCGCTTGCCCGCGACGCTGGTCAGGCCGACGATGTCCAGCACCTCTTCGACGCGGCGCGCCGGGATGTGGTTGGACTTCGCCATCCAGGCCAGGTGGGCCCGCGCCGAGCGGTTCGGGTGCACCCACTTGGCGTCGAGCAGCGCGCCGACGGTCCGAAGTGGATTCTTCAGTTCCGTGTAACGCTTTCCGCCGATGGTCACCTGGCCGCTCGTCGGATTGTCCAGGCCCAGGATCATCCGCATGGTGGTCGATTTCCCGGCGCCGTTCGGACCGAGGAAACCGGTCACCTCGCCGGGGGCGACGTCGAATGACAGATCGTTGACGGCGAGCGTTTTTCCGTAGTGTTTGGTGAGGCCCCGTGCCTCTATCATGGTTGCTCCCCTGTGCTGGTCAAAAGCCTGTTGTTCCCCGTGCGGCTCTCATGCTGACCGATCGGGGCACGCGTGCGCGTCATCCTGTGGTTCGAACTTCCCACCCGACTGCGGTAGTAGCCTCCCGCGATTCGCGTGCGCACGGGATCGGTGATGACCCTGAATCGCCCCTGAGCTTCGGGGCCCGATTTTGTCGGGGTCGGGCGTTATCGTGCCCGCATGACGGCGAAGACGGTGCTGGTGACGGGCGCGACCAGGGGGTGCGGTCGCGCGATCGCGGTGGAGCTCGGCCGCGGCGGTTCGACGGTGTACGTCACCGGGCGTACGACCCGCGAGTCGTCGTCGCCGATGAAGCGGTCGGAGACGATCGAGGAGACGGCCGAGCTGGTGGACGCGGCGGGCGGCCGGGGCGTTCCGGTGCGGTGCGACTTCACGTCGGTGGCGGACGTGGACGCGCTGCGGGACCGGGTCGAGGCGGAGTCCGGCGGCCTGGACGTCCTGGTCGACGACGTCTGGGGTGGTGACCCGTTCGTCGACTTCGAGCGGCCGTACTGGGAGTCCAGCCTGGACGACGCGCTGACCCTGGTGCACAACGCGCTGGACACGCACCTGATCGCGCTGCACCGGCTGTTGCCGCTGGTGGTGCGGCGCCCCGGCGGGTTCGTGATCGAGGTGACCGACGGCGACGACGACGAGTACGTGGGCGCGGGCATCCCGTACTACCTGGCGAAGTGTGGGGTGCGGGCGCTCGGCAGGGCACTGGGCGCGGAGCTGGCGGAGAAGGGGTGCGTCGGCCTGTCGGTGACGCCGGGTTTCCTCCGCTCTGAGGCGATGCTGGACCTGTTCGGCGTCGCGGAGCCGAACTGGCGCGACGCGGTGACCGGCGCGGGCGGCCCGGACTTCGCGATCTCGGAGACGCCGTACTACCTGGCGCGTGGGGTGGCCGCGCTGGTGAACGACCCGGACGCGGCCCGTTTCGCCGGCCGCACGCTCGCCTCGTGGACGCTCATGCACGAGTACGACGTGACCGACGTGGACGGCACCCGGCCGGATTGGGGCCGCTGGTACGCGGAGGTCCACAAGGCGGGCCGCAACCCGGCGGAGGTGGACCCGGCCCCCTACCGCTGAGAGGATGACCGGCATGACGACCAGAAAGGGCCATGCCGCGTAGGCGCCCCGCACAGCTGCGCACCGGCCGGACGACCTGGCCGGAGCACCGCCGCATCCCGCAGGTCGGCGGGGTCTCCGCGGGCACCCTGCGCGCGATCGCCCACCTGGAACGCACCCGGCTACACCCAGGCGCTGTCGCCGAGGCGGTGGCCGGCTGGTCCCGGTTCGTGCACGGCCCGGCCCGGCGCTTCGACGGCTACGCCCCCGAAGACTGCCCCTGCCCCGGCTGCCAGTGGGACGACCCGGTCGTGCGCCGGAAGACGCTGGCGGCGGTGCTGGCCGCACTGCCCCGTAGGGCGGCGCGTGAGCTGCGGTCCGTCCTCCGCCCGCTCGACGAGCGTTACCTGGCGCGCGCGGTGGCTGATCCGGAGACGTATCGCCTGCGAGCGCTGCTCTTGTGACGCCACAAGCGTGCCGCCGAGGACTGCCGCTCGGCGGGGCTGCCAGTCGAGTGGCGCGGTCGCGCGTCGGAAGGGGTGGCGGCGGTGCTGGCCGCACTGCCCCGTAAGGCGGCGCGTGAGCTGCGGTCCGTCCTCCGCCCGCTGGACGAGCGTTACCTGGCGCGCGCGGTGGCCGACCCGGAGACGTATCGCCTGCGAGCGCTGCTCTTGTGACGCCACAGGCGTGCCGCCGAGGACTGCCGCTCGGCGGGGCTGCCAGTCGAGTGGCGCGGTCGCCCGTCGGAAGGGGTGGCGGCGGTGCTGGCCGCACTGCCCCGTAAGGCGGCGCGTGAGCTGTGGTCCGTCCTCCGCCCGCTCGACGAGCGTTACCTGGCGCGCACCGTCGCTGGTTCGGAGATGCATCGCCTGCGAGCGCTGCTCTTGTGACGCCACAGGCGTGCCGCAGAGGACTGCCGCTCGGCGGGGCTGCCAGTCGAGTGGCGCGGTCGCGCGTCGGAAGGGGTGGCGGCGGTGCTGGCCGCACTGCCCGGTAGGGCGGCGCGTGAGCTGCGGTCCGTCCTCCGCCCTCTGGACGAGCGTTACCTGGCGCGCGCGGTGGCCGACCCGGAGTCGTATCGCCTGCGGGTGCTGCTCTTGTGACGCCTCAGGCCGCACCGCCGACGGCTGTCCACGGCGGCGACCAACGCGCCGCCCACGACGGAACCCCGATGCCACCTCGCGCGTGGCCGGCCGCCTCAGTGCGGCCGCCGGGACGCCGGGGTCGCGAAACGGAGCCGGCTCCGCCGCGCTGCCCGGACGCGGGCAGGGTCACCCGGCGCCCAACGGCAAGCGATCGGTCGCCCCGAGCCAGGTGTCCCGCCGGGGCCTCCTCGATCACGCCAAACCGGGCCGGATCAACCCCGTCTCGTAGGCCAGCACCACCGCCTGCACGCGGTCCCGCAGCCCGAGCTTCGCCAGGATCCGTCCCACGTGCGTCTTCACCGTCGCCTCGGAGAGGAACAGCTTTTCCGCTATCTCCACATTGGACAGGCCCTTCGCGATGAGCACCAGCACCTCCCGCTCCCGCTCGGTCAGCACGTTCAGCTCGGCCTCGTCGCGCAGGGGGCCGCCGCCGCTCATGAAACGGTCCAGCAGCCGCCGCGTCACCGACGGCGACACCACGGCGTCCCCGGACGCCACCGACCGCAGCGCCGACACCAGGTGGTCCGGCGGCGTGTCCTTCAGCAGGAACCCGCTGGCCCCGTTCTGCAGCGCCGCGTACACGTACTCGTCCAGGTCGAAGGTCGTCATCACCAGCACCCGCGATGTGCCGGCCTCGACGATCCGCTTCGTCGCCTCCACCCCGTCCATCACCGGCATCCGCACGTCCATCAACACGACGTCCGGCCGCAGCGAACCGGCCAGCGACACCGCGTCCGCGCCGTTGCCCGCCTCGCCGACCAGGTCGATGTCGTCCTGCGCGCCCAGCACCATGCGGAACCCGACCCGCATCAGCTCCTGGTCGTCGACCACCACCACGCGGATCACGGGTCGAGCCTCACCGGGAAGCTCGCGTGCACCCGCCAGCCACCGCCCGGCCGCGGCCCCACCTGCAAAATCCCGCCGAACAGGTGCGCCCGTTCGCGCATCCCGATCACCCCGTTGCCTCCCGGCAGGTCCGGCCCGGGCACCAGCTCCCGCGCCTTCCCGGCCCCGTCGTCCACGATCTCCACGTCCACCAGGTTCTCGGTCCGCCGCACCCGCACCTCCGCCCGGGCCCCCTGTCCGGCGTGCTTGAGCGTGTTGGTCAGCGACTCCTGCACGATCCGGTACACGCCGAGCGACACCCCGGCAGGCAGTTCGGCGAGCGACCCGTCGATCGACAACTCCACCGGCACCCCCGCGGTCCGCACCCGCTCCGCCAGGTCGGCCAGCGACTCCGCCGTCGGCTGCGGGATGCGCGGCTCCCCGGCCACCTCTTCGTTGCGCAGCACCTGCAGCAGCCGCCGCAGCTCGGTCAGCGCCTGCCTGCCCGTCTCGGAGATCGTGCGCACCGCCCGCTCGGCCAGCTCCGGGTTCGACCGCAGAGCGTAGGACGCCCCGTCGGCCTGCACCACGATCACGCTCACCGCGTGGGCGACCACGTCGTGCAGCTCCCGCGCGATCCGCCCGCGCTCCTCGGCCACCGCGATCCGCCCGGCCTGGTCGCGTTCGGTTTCCAGCAGGTGCAGCCGCGCCTCCATCTCCGCGTGGTAGGCCCGGCGCGCGCCGACGAACTCGCCGAGCACCCAGCACAACGCGAAGATCAGCCCGATGAACAGCAGCGGCGCCCAGCCCTGCGGCGACCAGCCGGCCCACATCTGCACCACGCTGATCACGGCCTGCGCGGCCAGGTACAGCGCGGCCTGCCGCCGCCCGACGTAGACGACCACCGTGTACAGCGCCACGCAGCTCGCCGTCGCGCTGCCGACCCCCAGCTCCAGCGCGCTGTGCGGCACTGTCATCAGCAGGATCACGTAGGCCGTGACCACCGGGTACTTCCGGCGGAACGCCACCGGTCCCACCATCGCGAGGTCCAGCGGGATCGCGACGTACCACCGCTGACCCTCGCTGGGCTCGGCCCGCGCGACCAGGAACAGCAGGTCCATGAGCAGCAGCAACACGGCGAGCAGGACGTCCCCGACCATCGGGTGCGTCCGCATCCACAAGCTCAGTCGCCGCACACCGTTCACCCTAGGTCGGCGGCGTTCCACTCCGCGTCATCCCGAGGTATCACCGCACGTGGGACTTCGGGCCGAGCTTCATGGCAGGATTCGGGGGCAAAACGCAGGCACCGGGAGGGGGCGACGTGACGGCGACGACGGATCAGGGCCGCCTGGCCGGTCCGCTGTCGGTGTCGGTGGCCAACCTCTGCCGCCGCCTGCAGCCGCAGGTTTCCGCCCGCACCGCCGCCGGGTTCGCCGAGGTGCTGCGCCGCCTCGGCGCGCCGCTGCAGGTCGCGGTCGCCGGGCGCATCAAGTCCGGCAAGTCGACGCTGGTCAACGCCCTGATCGGGCGGCGGGTCGCGCCGACCGACGTGGGCGAGTGCACCCGCCTGGTGACCCGTTTCCAGTACGGCACGGTCGACCGCATCGAAGTGGTCTTCGCCGGCGGTCACAAGCAGGTGCTGCCGTTCGCGCCGGACGGGTCCATCCCGGCCGAGCTGGGCGTGGACATCAGCAAGGTCTCGCACATCGAGGCGTACCTGACCAGCGCGGTCCTGCAGGAGATGACCGTGATCGACACCCCCGGCCTCGGTTCGCTGGACGCCGCGTCGGTGTCGCGCACCGAGCAGTTGCTGGGCGCGGCCCAGGCCGAAGAAGGCGGCGACGAGCTGGACGAGACCTCGCGCAACGCGGTTGCCGGCGCGGAGGCCGTCCTCTACGTCGTGACGCAGGGCGTGCGCGCGGACGACCAGCAGGCGCTCGCCGCGTTCACCGCCGCGACCGCGAGCCGCGAGGCGGGCCCGGTCAACGCGATCGCCGTGCTGAACAAGGCCGACACCATCCCGCCGGAGTCCGTCGAGGGTTCCGGCGGCGACGTGTGGCGGGCCGCGTCGATCCTCGCCGAGAAGCAGGGGCTGCTGCTCAAGCCGCGGGTCGCCGACGTGCTGCCGGTGATCGGGCTGATCGCCGAGTCCGCCGAGTCGGGCAACTTCACCTCCGCCGATGCCGACGCGCTGCGCCAGCTGGCCGCTCTGGACGACGCGACGCTGGAGACCATGCTGATGGCGGCCGACATCTTCACCAGCTGGGACTGCGACGTCCCGGCAGGCACCCGGCTGCGGCTGCTGGAGAAGCTCGACCTCTACGGCATTCGCCGCGCCATCGACGCGATCCGCGCCGACTCGACGATCACCGCGGGCGCCCTGCGCAGGCTGCTGCTCAGCGCCTCCGGTCTGGACGCCGTCCGCGCCCGGCTGAACACGGTCTTCGCCGCTCGCGCGGACGGGATCAAGGCCGCCGCCGCGCTCGCGTCGGTCACCGCGCTGGCGCACGCATCCGGTGACCCGGCCGAGCGGCAGCGCGTGCACGACGCCATCGAGGTGCTGCTCGCCAAGCCCGAGGCGCACCAGCTGCGGCTGCTGGAGGCGCTCACGCTGGTCGTGGCCGGCGCGGTCGACATGCCCGAGGACCTGGCCGAAGAGGTCCTGCGGGTGGGCAGCAACGCCGACATCGACGAGCAGCTGGGCCTGCCCGGCGCGTCCCGGCCGGAGCTCGCCGCGCACGCGCTGGAGCGCGCCGGCTGGTGGCGGTCGTTCGCGTCCTTCGGCGCGACGCCCGCGCAGAGCCGGGTCGCGCACGTCGTGCACCGGGCGTACTTCCTCATCTGGCAGCAGCTGAGATGAACGAGGGGTGGTGAGCGTGGCTTCCTGGTTCCGGCGCCGGTCCGCGGACGACTCCCCGACCGGGCAGATCCCCGGCGCGCAACTGGCGAAGATCATCGACGAAGTCGAGGGAACCACAGCGGCGCAACCCCCGTCCAACACCGATGTGAACCGTGTATCCGATCTGGCCGCCGCCGGCCCGGAAGCGCTGGAGCAGGCGCGGGCCGACCGGCAGGAGCTGATCCAGCTCTGCCTCTACGCCCTGGACCGGGCGCGCAGCGGGGGCGTGGTCGAGCGCCTCGAACAAGGGCTGGCTCGCGTCGGGGTGGAGGCGGTGCGGCCGGACGGGCAGCGGTTCGACCCGTCCGTGCACGAGGCGGGCGGCGCGATCAAGACCGACGACCCGGCGCTGGACGGCGTGGTCGCCGAGACCGAGGTCGTCGGGTTCACCGACGGCGGCCGCCTGCTGCGCGCGCCCGTCGTGACGGTCTACACGAAGCGCTAAGGTCCGGTCGTGACCGCTCCGCCGCTCTCGTCCCTGCCCAACCAGGTCAAGCAGGCCCGCGAAGCACTGCTGGCGCTGTTGCGGGAGAACGACCCGAAGGCGGCGGCGTGGGTCGAGGAGGTCCGCCGGTCGCGGCCGAAGAAGCCGCAGGTGGTGGTGGTCGGCGAGACCAACCGCGGCAAGAGTTCCCTGGTCAACGCGCTGCTGGCGACCCCAGGTCTGTCCCCGGTGGACGCCGACGTCGCCACCGCCGGCTACCTCGTCTTCGACCACGCCCCGGAGTGGGGCGCGCAGGCCTGCTACCCCGGTCAGCTCGCGCCGGTCGCCGTGCCGCTGCCTGAACTCGTTCGCTGGGTCTCGGCCGCGCACGAGCTGCCCGACGGCCAGCTGCCGCCGCGGTACGTCGAGGTCACCGGTCCCGTCCCGATTCTGGAGCGTGTGTCGCTGGTGGACACCCCCGGGGTCGGCGGGCTCGATTCGATGCACGGCGAGCTGGCCGCCGAAGCCGCGGCGAACGCGACCGCGCTGCTGTTCGTCGTCGACGCGTCGGCCCCGTTCACCGCCGGTGAGCTGGAGTTCCTGCGCCGCGTCGGCGATCGCGTGGAGACCGTGGTGTTCGCACTGTCCAAAACGGACGCTTTCCGCGGCTGGCGCGAGGTGCTGGAGGCCGACCGTCGGCTGCTGGCCGAGCACGCGCCGCGCTTCGCAGACGCGGTGTTCCACCCGGTGTCGGCGCGGATGTTCGAGATGGCCGCGAAGGCGCCGAACGAGCAGGCCGCGGTGATGCTGCGGGAGCGGTCCGGTGTGATCGAACTGCAGGCCGCGCTGCAGGAACTCGTCGTCGGCCGGTCGGCGATGCTCGGCGAGGCGAACACGCTGCGGGCGCTGTCCAGCGCGCTCGGCGAGGTGCACGCCGGGCTGCTGGCCGAGCAGCGGGCCCTGTCCTCCGGCGAGGCCGAGGCGGAGCGGCTGCGCGAGCGGCGCGACGAGCTGGCGGCCGAGCGCAAGACGTCCACCCGCGGCTGGCAGCTCAAGCTGCGCGGCGAGATCCAGCGGGCCAGGGTCGACCTCGGCCACGAGACCAGCCGCCAGGTCCGCGACGCCCAGTCCTACTTCCGCGCGCAGATCGACAACGCCAAGCGCGACCAGCTGGCCCAGCTGCCGCAGCAGGTGGACGCGGCGCTGCAGATGATCTCCCAGCGCGTGTCGGCGACGATGGCGCAGCGGCTGAACCGGGTCACCGAGATCGCGCTGGCCGAGCTGTTCGCGCCGGAGGAGCTGGACGTGATCCGCTCGCAGTTCCTGCGCGCGGGCGGGCCGCAGGTGGTGCTGCGGCCGCCGGACCGCAAGCCGTCCACACCCGAGGACAAGCTACTCATCTTCATGGGGATCTCCGGCGGCGTCGGGGCAGGCAAGATCGCCGCGCTGCCGCTGGCCGGGGTCGCCCTGCTCAACCCGGTCGTGTTGCCCGCGACGATCGTCGTCGGCCTGGGCGCGGGCTGGTGGATGGCCCGCACCCGGCGGCACGCGGCGGACAAGCAGCACCTCAAGCAGTGGCTGGTCGAGTCGATCGCCGAGGCGCGCTCGATCCTCGACCAGCTGGTCGCCGAGCAGCTCATCGAGGCCGAGCAGCAGCTGTCGCTGGCGCTCGACGAGGCGCTGTCCCGCCGGATCGACGCCATCGAGGCCGAGCTCAAGCAGGTCGACAAGTCGATCAAAATGGGCGCGCAGGAGCGGGCGAAGAAGCTGGCCGCGGTGAGCCGGAAGCTGAAGGAGACCGGTGACGGCCGTGATCGGGCCGAGACCCTGCTCGGGCGCATCCGCACCCTGCGTGAGCAGGCCTGAGAGGGTCGGTTGTGCCGGGGAACCGAACCGGCCTAACGTGAGTCAAAGCGTGTGACTTCATTGGTGTGAGATTGGGGAGTTCGGCGTGTGGATCGATGAGACCGGCGGGGTTGAGCCCACCGACGCCACGACCTCCGACGGTGACCTGGAGATCACGGTCGACGGGCAGACCTACACGGCCGAAGAGAACATGGACCTCAACCACGACGGGGTCAACGAGACGGTCCGCCTCGACAACGCCGACGGCACGATCACCGCGTACGTCGACACCGACGACGACGGGCGCGCCGACCAGTACGTGCACACCGACACCGAGGGCAACGTCGTCGACCTGGCCCGCTTCGACGAGACGACCGGCGACTGGGTCGCCGACCACGACTCCGAGGCGGGCGAGCCGGACGCCACCGAGACCGGCCGCGCGGGCGAGATCACGGCGGACATGTCCGACGGCACTGTCGAGGTCGGCCCGGCCACTGTGGACAGCGACAACGACGGCACCGCCGACAGCGCGGTCGTGACCGACGACCAGGGCAACACGCGTGTCTTCACCGACGTCGACGGCGACGGCCAGGCCGACGTCCAGACGATCATCACGCCCGAGGGCGAGACGACCACGTACCAGCACACCGGCCCCGGCGAGTGGACCGAGACGACGAACGGTTTCACCGCCGAGGTGCCGCCGGACAGCGACCAGCTGTGGGGCGGCAGCGGCGCACAGGCCGTCGAAGGGGTCGCGAAGATCGACTCCGGCACCGGGCAGTGGATCTCCCAGAACTGACGGCCGCGGAACCGAACTTCCCTGAACTGACC
The DNA here is from genome assembly GCF_040614175.1 of Amycolatopsis sp. NPDC006131. Lineage (NCBI taxonomy): Bacteria > Bacillati > Actinomycetota > Actinomycetes > Pseudonocardiales > Pseudonocardiaceae > Amycolatopsis > Amycolatopsis sp. NPDC006131. The sequence goes on along the minus strand of NZ_JBEXTX010000035.1, from coordinate 45,486 downwards.
GGTAACCACGGCGAAATCAGGCCCCGAACGTCCCTCGCGGACGGCGGGGCCTGATCGCGTTTCCGGGCAAATCACCCACCCCCGGATATCGGCGAGATCACGCGCAAGCCGAAGAACTTTCTCCGCTACGCCGGTTCAGCGATATCTGAATCGATTCCCTGATCGTTCTTGTGAGAGAACCGACAGGTCAGGCCTCGGTTACCGGCCGTCCATCCGGCTACCCTCGGGGAATCCCAGTATTTCCAGCACACCGGTAGGGCAGCCGGTGTGCGAAGCCATTCGGTCGCCGGCGACGGAGCGCTTCCCCGGACCACGTTCCGGGCGGGCGTTCCTGCCGTCGAAGTCAGGAGAAGGAATGACTGCAGTAGCCATCCCGGGACTGGACAAGGCGCCGACGTCGCACAGCGGTGTGCTTGCGTGGGTACGGGAGGTCGCCGAGCTGACCACCCCTGACCGAGTGGTGTGGTGCGACGGCTCCGACGAGGAGGCCGAGCGCATCAACAACGAGCTGGTCGAGGCCGGCACGTTCGTCCCGTTGAAGGCGAAGCCGAACTCCTTCTGGGCCGCCTCGGACCCGAGCGACGTCGCGCGGGTCGAGGAGCGGACCTTCATCTGCTCCGAGAACGAAGAGGACGCCGGGCCGACCAACAACTGGATGCACCCGGACGAGATGCGCGCCACCATGACCGAGCTCTACCGGGGCTGCATGCGTGGCCGGACGATGTACGTCATCCCGTTCTGCATGGGCCCGCTCGGCGACGAGAACCCGAAGCTGGGCATCGAGGTCACCGACTTCGCGTACGTCGTGGCGTCAATGCGGGTGATGACCCGCATGGGCACCAAGGCGCTGGAGAAGTTCGTCACCGACGACGGCACCGAGCGCGAGTTCGTGCCCGCTCTGCACTCGGTCGGCAAGCCGCTGGAGCCGGGCGAGAAGGACGTCGCCTGGCCGTGCAACGACACCAAGTACATCTCGCACTTCCCGGAGAGCCGGACGATCTGGAGCTACGGCTCGGGCTACGGCGGCAACTCGCTGCTGGGCAAGAAGTGCTACTCGCTGCGCATCGCCTCCGTCATGGCCCGTGACGAAGGCTGGCTCGCCGAGCACATGCTGATCCTCAAGCTGATTTCGCCGGAGAACAAGGCCTACTACGTGGCGGCCGCGTTCCCGAGCGCGTGCGGCAAGACCAACCTCGCAATGCTGCAGCCGACCATCCCGGGCTGGCGCGCCGAGACCATCGGTGACGACATCGCGTGGATGCGGTTCGGCGAGGACGGCCGCCTGTACGCGATCAACCCCGAGTTCGGCCTGTTCGGCGTCGCGCCGGGCACCGGTGTGAAGACCAACCCGGTGGCGATGAAGACCATCGAGGCCGGCAACACCGTCTTCACCAACGTCGCGCTGACCGACGACGGCGACGTGTGGTGGGAGGGCATGACCAAGGAGGCGCCGGCGCACCTCACCGACTGGAAGGGCCGCGACTGGACCCCCGAGTCGGACGAGCCCGCCGCGCACCCGAACTCGCGCTTCTGCACCCCGATCGCGCAGGTCCCGACGCTCGCGCCGGAGTGGGACGACCCGAAGGGCGTGCCGATCTCGGCGATCCTGTTCGGCGGCCGCCGCGCCACCACCGTCCCGCTGGTGACCGAGGCCCGCGACTGGCAGCACGGCGTGTTCATGGGCGCCACCATGTCGTCGGAGAAGACCGCGGCCGCGGCGGGCAAGGTCGGCGAGGTGCGCCGCGACCCGATGGCGATGCTGCCGTTCCTCGGCTACCACGCCGGCGCGTACTTCCAGCACTGGCTGGACACCGGCAAGAACGCCGACGCCGCCAAGCTGCCGAAGATCTTCTACGTCAACTGGTTCCGCCGCGGTGACGACAAGCGGTTCCTGTGGCCGGGCTTCGGCGAGAACTCGCGCGTGCTCAAGTGGATCGTCGAGCGCCTCGAGGGCAAGGCCGGCGCGGTCGAGACCCCGGTCGGCCTGGTGCCGCGCGCCGAGGACCTCGACCTGGACGGCATCGCCGAGCCGATCGAGGACGTCCAGGAGTCGCTCGCGGTCAAGCCGGAGGAGTGGCGCCAGGAGATCCCGCTGATCGAGGAGTGGTTCGCCAAGATCGGCGACCGGGTGCCCTCCAGCCTGCACGACGAGCTGGCGGCCCTGAAGCAGCGCCTCGGCTGAGTTTTTTCCGCCGCGCGAACGGCCATCCCCGGTTCCGGCCGGGGCTGGCCGTTTCGTCGTTTTCGGCTCTATGGTCGGAACATGCTGGGGATGCGCTTCGGTGTGAACATGATGGAGCCCGGATCGCGGGCCGAGTTCGTGGACAAGGTGCGGCGGGCGGAGGAGCTGGGCTTCGACGTCGTGACCGTGGCCGATCACCTGGGGATGCCGGCGCCGTTTCCGGCGCTGGTGCTCGCCGCGGAGGCCACGTCGACGGTGCGGCTGGGCACGTTCGTGCTCAACGCGCCCTTCTACCACCCCGCCGTGCTGGCGCGGGACGTCGCGACGACCGACCAGTACAGCGGCGGGCGGCTGGAGCTGGGTCTCGGCGCGGGGTACGTGCGCGAGGAGTTCGAGGCGGCCGGGCTGCCGTGGCCGGGGCGCCGGGTCGACCACGTCGAGCGGACGGTCGTGGAGCTGCGCAAGCTGTTCGGCGACCCCGAGCACCAGCCGCGCCCGGCGCAGGACGGCGGGCCGCCGCTGATGCTGGGCGGCTGGGGCGACCGGATGCTGGCGCTGGCCGCGGAGTACGCGGACACGATCGCGCTGACCGGCGCGCCGACGGCGAAGGGCGGCGGATTGGTCGGCCTGGCCGGCGCGGACGCGTTCGCCGAGCGGGTGTCGTTCGTGCGGTCACGGCTGGGCGACCGCACGGCGGAGATCAACGTCCTGGTGCAGCTGGTCGTGGTGACCGACGACCGCCGCGCCGCACTGGCCGACCTCCAGCGGTTCGCGCCGGAGATGAGCGTCGACGCGATCGGCGAGCTGCCGACGCTGCTGGTCGGTTCGGTGCCGGAGATCGTCGCGCAGATCGAGCGCATGCGGGAGCAGTTCGGGATCACCTACGTGTCGGTGCTGGAACGCAGCCTGGACGCGTTCGCCCCGGTGCTGGAGCAGCTGAAGTAGCCGCGAGTTCCGTACTCGGCGTCGCGAGCCATCGCTCCGCCGCGCGCATCCACCGTCAACCGGTCGGTACGCCGGTGATCGCGTCGCGCAGGGCGTCCAGTGGGAGGCCGACCGCGTCCGCGAGTGCGACCACCGTGAAGAACGCCGGCGTCGGGATGCGGCCGGTCTCGATCTTGCGCAGCGTCTCGACCGAGACGCCGGCCTCCAGCGCCACCTCGGCCATGCTGCGGGAACCCCGCGCGGCTCGCAGTGCGGCACCGAGACGCTCGCCGCGTTCGCGTTCGGCTTCGGTCAGCGGGACTCGCACCATGTCCACAGTCTATCCGCCCACCTGTCCCCAGCCTGTGGACAACTCTGTGCACAGGCTGGGGACTACCAGAAGAAAGGGGGCGTGAAAACCGCCGGAACGGCAACTCTTCTGCTGTGTCGCACGTCTCACTCATACCAGTCGGAGAGGAGGCCGCCATGTTGCTGGCCGGCGGACTGATGTTCGTGTTGACCCTGGTCTACCTGGTGTTGTGCACCTGCACGGGCCGGTTCCGCGAACTGAAGGAAGAACTGAAGAACCCCGCCGAGAACGAGCCCGGCGGGGTCCTGAAGACCGAGAACTAGGCGGTCGGGTCGGGCAGCGGCATACCAGGCAGCGTCTGGTCCCGCGGCACCACCCCGTCCACGAGGAAGTCCTCCACAACCTTGTCCACCGCCGCGTTGCCCCCGGCGTAGATCCCGTGGTCACCCTCGCCGGTCACGGTGATCATCCGCGAGCCCTTGAACGCGCGGTGCGCGCGCTCGGCGCCCTCGATCGGCGTCGCCGGGTCGTGCGTCGACTGCACCATCAGCACCGGCGGGACGCCCCGCCCGTCCAGGACCGGCAGCGGCTCCGGCTTGTTGTTCCAGAAGATGCACGGCTGGATCAGCCACCCCCAGCCCAGCAGCGGGTACTGCGGCCCCAGCTGCGCCGACTGCCGCACCGCCGTGTTCCGGTTGCCGAACCACGGACCCTCGTTGCACGGGATCGTCCAGAAGCTCGCGTCGTAGGCGTCGTCGTAGTCGGTGGGCACCACCAGCGGCTGCGGGCCGACCGCGTCGGTGACCGCCTTCACCTGGTCCAGCAGCGCGGTCTGCTGCTGGGCCGACGCCGTCCCCTGCGTCAGGTTCCGCACGTTGACCAGGTAGTCCGCCAGCTCCGGGAAGTACCGCTTGTTGTACAGCTCGGAGGCGATGAACGAGTCCAGCGCGTTGGCCGACAGCTTCGTCCCGTCGACCTCGACCGGGTTCTGGGTGAGGGCGTAGCGCACCTGCTCGTAGGTCTGCCGGGCCATCTCCGCGGTCGTGCCGAAGTGGTACAGGCTGTCGTATTTCGCCATCCACGGCAGGAAGTCCTCCCGCCAGCGCCGCTCGAAGCCCAGCGGCTGCCAGTCGAACGACTTCTGCCACGTCGTGGTGAACTCGGTGTTCGAGTCGAGCACGAACTTGCCGGTGCGGTCAGGGAAGGCCTGCGCGTAGTGCGCGCCCATCCAGGTGCCCGCCGAGTAGCCGACCCAGTTGATCTTCTGCCGCTTCAGCAGCACGCGCAGCAGGTCGAGGTCGTTGATCGTCTGCCGGGTGTTGATGAACGGCCCGAGGTCGCCGGACTTCACCTGGCACGAGTCGGCCGCGTACTCGGTGGCGTCCAGGATCAGCTTCAGGTTCTCCCGGCTGCGGTCCCGCGGGTCGAGGTCGCTGCCCGTGCCGATCGCGCCGCCGCAGGTGATGTTCGTGCTCTTGCCGGTGCCGCGCGGGTCGAACCCGATGATGTCCTGGTGCTCACGCACCCGCGTCTGGTTGCGCAGTCGCGCCGGGAACATCCGGCCGGGAGCGCCCGGGCCGCCCGGGTTGACGAACGTGCTCTCCGTCGCCTCGCCGGTCGCCTTGAGCCTGCTGACCGCGATCGTCACGTCGATGCCCTGGTTCGGCGCCGACCAGTCCCGCGGCGAGAGGTAGGTGGCGCACTCGATGCCCTCGGCGCCGGGAGGCGGGGTCTGCCCCGACAGCTCGTCGGGCGTGCAGGTGTGCCAGTTCAACGTCTGGAGGGCGTAGCGATCCGGGATGCCGGCCGAGTTCAGTGCGGGCCCGGCCGGCGCCGCGATCGCTGGTGTGCCCGCCGCCAGCAGGGTGCCGGCCAGAGCCGGGATCACCACCGCCCAGCGCGTCCGTGTCATGCTCGCCCCTTCGTCACTAGCCGCAGCCGCGCGCATACCCCGCGGCGCGCCTATTCATATCGGCCGGGCCGGGGCCGGGCAACCTGCGTTCGTCGGGTGTTGCGCTGATCAAATCGATACTCGGGCACGCGTGACGGCGGGGAGGCCAGGACTTAAGGTCAACGCGGCCATTCCCCGTCCAAGTGAGGTCACATGTCTGGCAAAGCCGCCGGGAAGGTCACCGGGCTCCAGATCAGCCCGTGGAACCTGATCCTGCTGTTACCACTGCTGATGCTCGTCACGCCGTGGTTCAACTTCGACAAGCCGCGGTTGCTGGGACTGCCGTTCTTCTACTGGTACCAGTTCCTCTTCGTGTTCGTCGGTGTCGTATCCGTGGCGATCGTCTACGTGATGACCAAGGGGAAGCCGGTCGTGACGGGCAAGCCGGACCGGCTCGCCGCCGAAGAGCTGGACGAGGGTGAGAAGTGATGGCACTGGCGCAGGCGCCCGGCAGCGGGCTGCAGTGGGTGGAGCTGAGCGTTTTCGTCCTGCTGTTCCTGGTGGTCAGCGTGATGGGCTTCGTCGCGTCCCGGTGGCGCGCGGCGGCCTCGCTGGACCACCTCGACGAGTGGGGCCTCGGCGGCCGCAAGTTCGGCTCGTGGATCACCTGGTTCCTCGTCGGCGGTGACCTCTACACCGCCTACACGTTCGTCGCCGTGCCCGCGCTGGTGTTCGGCGCCGGCGCGCTGGGCTTCTACGCCTTGCCCTACACGGTGATCCTGTACCCGATCGTCTTCCTGCCCGCGCTGCGGATGTGGTCGGTGTCCCGCTCGCGCGGCTACGTGACGCCGGCCGACTTCGTGCGCGGCCGCTACGGCTCGCCGACGCTGGCGCTGCTGATCGCGATCACCGGCATCGTCGCGACCATGCCGTACATCGCGCTGCAGCTGGTCGGCCTGGAAGCGGTGCTGCGGACGATGGGCCTCAACGGCGGCGGCATCGCCGGTCACCTGCCGCTGCTGATCGCGTTCCTGGTGCTCGCGCTCTACACCTACCAGTCGGGCCTGCGCGCGCCCGCGCTGATCGCGTTCGTCAAGGACGGCCTGATCTACATCGTCATCCTGGTCGCGGTGTTCTACCTGCCGTCCAAGCTCGGCGGCTGGTCGCACATCTTCGACGTGAGCCAGCAGAAGCTGCAGACGCCGGACCCGAAGACGGGCAACCCGTCGGGCTCGATCCTGCTGACCGCGAACAACCAGCTGCAGTACGTCACCCTGGCGCTGGGTTCGGCGCTGGCGCTGTTCCTGTACCCGCACTCGCTCACCGGCGTGCTCGCCTCGCGCGGCCGCAGCGTGATCAAGCGGAACATGATCGCGCTGCCCGCGTACTCGCTGCTGCTGGGCCTGCTCGCGCTGCTCGGCTACGTCGCGCTGACCGCGGGCGTCAAGCCGATCACCAACGCGGCCACCGGCAACGCCGACTCCAACACCGTGGTGCCGGTGCTGTTCGACACGCAGTTCCCGTCGTGGTTCGCGGGCGTGGCGTTCGCCGCGATCGGCATCGGCGCGCTGGTGCCCGCGGCGATCATGTCCATCGCCGCGGCGAACCTGTGGACCCGCAACATCTACAAGGAGTACCTGAAGCGGGACGCCACGCCGGCGCAGGAGGCCAAGCAGGCCAAGCTGGCGTCGCTGGTCGTGAAGTTCGGCGCGGTCGCGTTCATCCTGTTCATCGACCCGCAGTTCTCGATCGACCTGCAGCTCATCGGCGGTGTCCTGATCCTGCAGACCCTGCCCGCGGTGGCGATCGCGCTGTACACGCGATGGCTGCACCGGTGGGGCCTGATCGCCGGCTGGATCGTCGGCATGGTGTGGGGCATCATCATGCTCTACGGCATCCCGAACCCGAAGACGGGCAAGGCGCACTTCGGCGGTTCCGCGCTCGCGCTGGACAAGCTGTCGATCTTCGGCTGGCACCCGTTCTCGGGCTCGATGGTCCAGATCTACCCCGGGTTCGTGGCGCTGATCGCGAACCTCGTGGTGGCCGTGATCGTCACGGTGATCGCCCGGAGCCTGAAGATCTTCAACGGCACGGACGACACCGAGGGCACCGACTACCACGCCGACGAGCACGACAAGGACCTGCGCCCCATCGGCGCGGCGCACTAGTCAGTCGTTTTCAAGCGGCGGAGCCGCCTTACCACTCCCGCAGCTCGCACCGCTACCCGCGCCGCTACGGAAATCACCATGAAGGAGACCAACGTGGACAGCCGGTTCGGTGTCACGGAGCTGGAAGACCTGCCCGAGGACCTGCGGGAGCGCATCGGCGTGATCGCGGAGAAGTCGGGGTTCGTGCCGAACGTCTTCCGCGCGCTGGGGCACCGGCCGGCTGAACTGCGTGCCTTCCTCGACTACCACGACGCGCTCATGGAACGCACCGACGGCCTGAGCAAGGCCGAGCGGGAGCTGGTCGTGGTGGCGACGTCGGGGGCGAACCACTGCACGTACTGCGTGGTCGCCCACGGCGCGATCCTGCGGATCCGCGCGAAGGACCCGCAGCTGGCCGACCGGGTCGCCACCAACCCGTGGCAGGTCGAGCTGGACGAGCGGGGCCGCGCGATCGTCGACCTGGCGCTCGCGCTGGCCCGCAAGCCGGAACTGTTCGGGGAGGCCGACATCGAGGCAGCCCGCAAGGCCGGGCTGACCGAGGACGAGATCTGGGACGTCGGCGCGATCACCGCGTTGTTCGCGATGTCCAACCGGCTGGCGCACCTGACCGCGTTGCGGCCGAACCCCGAGTTCTACGCGATGGGCCGCGATCAGAAGCGGTAGAGCGACTCGTGCAGGTCGCGCTGGATCTCGTACTTGCGGAGCAGGCGGCCGAGCAGCCGGGCCCACCACTTCGCCGGGTGCCGGTAGGCGCGCACCCACAGCGGCGGGATGCGGTCCGGCACGCGCGGGTCGGCCTTCGGGCGGAACTTGTCGCCGGTGAGGACGACGGTCGGGTGCCCGCGCGGGCAGGCGGTGGTCACCGAGATGACGCCGGGCGTCAGGTTGTGCACCCACTCCACCTCGTCGATGCCCATCAGGGTCCGGGTGTCGCAGGTTTCGCAGTAGACGACGAACACGTGGTCACAACTCCCGCCGCCAGGTCTCGCCGACGAGGTCGTGCCCGAAGCTGTGGTGGGGTTGCGAGTCGACGAGTTCGAACCCCGCCCGCCGGTAGATGTGCCGCGCGGCAGTCAGGACGCTGTTGGTCCACAGTTCCATCGCGGTGTAGCCGTGCGCCCGCGCGAAGGCCAGGCACTCGTCCACCAGGCGCTTGCCGACGCCGCGGCCGCGGGCGTGCGGTTCGACGAGCAGCAGGCGCAGTTTCGCGGTCTTGTCGTCCGAGCCGCGGACGCAGAACACGGAGCCGACGCGCTCCCCGCCCAGCTCGGCGATCCACCCGGCCTCGCGCGCCGGGTCGTAGTGCTCGACGTAGTCGGCGATGATCCGGGCGACGAGGGCTTCGTAGGTGGCGTCCCAGCCGTACTCCTGTGCGTAGACCGCGCCGTTGCGCTGCACGACCCAGCCGAAGTCGCCGGGCCGGGGCGGGCGCAGCACGAGCGCCGGGGCGGGTTCGCGCTCGCCGACGAGGTGGCGGATGGTGCGCATCGACGTGACCAGGCGGTGCTGGTCGTCGTCGGTGAGGCGGCTGAGCAGCTTGCCGATCTGTTCGATGGTCCGGTCCTCGAGGACCTGCTGCTCGGCGCGGCCGGCTTCGGTGAGCCGGACGAGCTGGCGGCGGCCGTCGGTCTCGTGGCGCTCCCGGACCAGCAGGCCGCGGCTTTCCAGACGTCCGAGCAGGCGGCTGGCGTACCCGGGGTCCAGATCGAGGCGGCGCCGCAGCTCGGCGACCTCGGTGACGCCCTCCTGCGCGAGCTCGTAGAGCACGCGGGCCTCGCCGAGCGAGTAGTCGCTGCCGACGAGGCCTTCTTCGAGGACCCCGATGAGGCCGGTGTAGAGCCGGTTGAAGGCGCGGACCTGGGTGATGCGGTCGAGCAGTGGCGGGCTGTTCATTGACCACCTCAAGAAACTCGTTGACTGAGTCAAACAGTACTCGGGTGGAGGTGGGCCGCAAGTGGTTTTTCGAGGTGGGAGCCCGGGAATTGGAAAACCCCGTGATGCTGCCAGGTCGGGGGTCCGCCAGCATCACGGGGTCATCTGGGGTATCGCCACTTCCCCTGGTGGCGTTACAACCTGATCTATTTGTGGCCTAGCTCACGCGTCAGCGCAAGTTGGACTGACGCGCCTGGGCGATGGCGATCAGCTCCTGGCGGACCGTCACGGAACCGGCGGTGTCGATCGCGCGGCTCAGCGCCCGGCGGGTGCGCGCCTCGGCGCGGCGGGCTCGGAGCTTGGCGGCGATGTTGCTCATCGGTGTTCGCATCCCTCGTGCATCTCGGTGGCTGTGCTTCCAGTATGCACCTTTTTTCACAAGGTCGCCAACGATTATCCGGTGACCTAGGGCACTTGCCTACGAATCATCGGCAACAGCTCGATCTTGCGGAAGATCGCCATTTCTAGCTTGATCGCTAGAAAGAGGTAGAGACTGCCAGATGCGACTACGCAGATCGGCGCCGCGGATGACCTGGATCCGCCACGGCTCGAGCCGGAGCACGTGCAGCTCCGGGTCCGACGGCGACCGCCAGAACGCGCCGAGGTCGTACCCGGCGCCCCGCGGGCTGGTGTTGCGGTAGAGCCGCCACACGTGCGACTTCACGTCCACGTCGTCGACCCACTCGGCGACCGCCTCGACGGCGACCGAGTTGTTCCCCGGCTTCCAGTACGAGAACGAGGTGTGCGGGTTGCGGGCCAGGTGCGCGGCCTTGACCGGCGTCCGGTAGGTGGCCAGCCACCCGCGCGGCTGCCCGTCCACGTTCTCCCAGACCGGGATGAGGATCCGCGTGCGAGGCCGGTTCCGGGAGTCGACCGTGACCATCGTGGCGTACCCGATCGACCCGACGTAGGCGTTGAACTCGGCTTCGAGCTCGGCGAAGGAGGCGACGACGCGGCTCATCGGGCCACCCGCTTCCGCAACCCGGACGCGCTGATCACGGCGGCCACCGCGGCGGCCGCGATCGGCACCACCAGCGCGGACCGGTAGCCGTCGACCCCGCCGCTCGCCCCGGTGAGCACCGCCGTGCACGCCGCGAGCCCGAGCGCGGCGCCGAACTGGAAGGCCGTGTAGAGCAGGCCGCCGGCCAGCCCCTGCTCGTGCTCGGCGACCCCGTCGGTGGCGACGATCGTCAGCGGGCCGTAGGCGAGCGCGAACGCCACCCCGAGCACGATCATCGTCGGGAACATCGCCAGGTAGACGGTGTCCGTGGAGATCGGCAGGAACAGGGCGTAGGACACCACAGCGAGCACGAGACCGGCCACGATGACCTTCGCGTTGCCGAACCGCTCGACCAAGCGCGGGGTCAGGGTCGGCGCGAGCACGGCGTCCGCGCCGATCGCCAGCATCGCGAGGCTGGTCTCCAGCGCACTCCACCCACGCAGCTCCTGCAGGTACAGCACGGCGATGAACTGGAACCCGAAGAAGGCCGCGGCGAACAGCAGACCCGCCAGGTTCGCGCGCACCAGCGCCCCGGACCGGAGCAGCCCCAGTCGGATCAACGGAGCTGCGGACCGGCGCTCGACCAGGACGAACACGGCCGCGAGCACGAGCCCGGCGGCGATGGTCGCGGTGGTCCAGCCCGCGGACGAGTGCGCCGAGCGCTCGACACCCAGCACCAGCAGCACGATGGCGGCCGTGACGGTCACCGCGCCGAGCACGTCGACCCGCCGGTCCCGGGTGCGCTCCTGGGGAGTGGCGGGGATCAACGCGGCCCCCAGCAGCAGGATGACCAGCGCGAGGGCGGCGGGCACGAACAGCACCAGCCGCCAGTTCACGGCACTGAGCAGCCCGCCGAGCACCAGGCCGAGCGAGAAACCGCCCGCGGCCGTCCCGGAGTAGACCAGCAGCGCCCGGTTGCGCTGCGGGCCCTCCTCGAAGCCGGTGGTGATGATCGACAGTCCGGCCGGGGTCATCACCGCGGCGGCGACACCCGCGACGAACCGCGCGACGATGAGCAGCCAGCCCTCCCCGGCGAGCCCGCCGACGGCGGAGACGACCAGGAACACGGCGAGCCAGACCAGGAACATCCGGCGCCTGCCGAACAGGTCCGCGGCCCGGCCGCCGGCGAGCATGAACCCGCCGTAGCCCAGCACGTAGGCGCTGACCACCCACTGCAGCTCGCCGGTGGACAGGCCGAGATCGGCGCGGATGGCGGGCAACGCGACGTTCAGCATCGCGACGTCGATGCCCTCCAGGAAGATCGCGCCGCACAGGACGAACAGCGTTCCCCAGGTTCGTGGAGTGAAGCGCGGTGGCGCTCCGGCGGTGGTGGACACGAGATCCGCTCCCAAGGTTTCGATTGGTAACAGACGAATCTTGTGTGACCATGGACGACTGTGGAAGACGGCACTTCAAAGGCACTCGGTTACTGCACGGGAACCGAGGACGACGAGGTCATCCAGTGGGACACCCGCGCGGACTGCGACGTCCGGCGCATCCTCGACCGGATCGCGGACAAGTGGTCCCTGCTCGTGATCGCGCTGCTCGACCGCCGCACGATGCGGTTCTCCGAACTGCGGCGGGCGATCGACGGGGTCAGCCAGCGGATGCTCACCGTGACGCTGCGGCACCTGGAGCGGGACGGGATCATCAGCCGGACGGTCTACCCGGTGGTGCCGCCGCGCGTCGACTACGAGCTGACCCCGCTGGGCATTTCGCTGCACCAGGTCATCAAGTCGCTGGTGACGTGGACCGAGGAGCACCAGCGGGAGATCGCCGCGGCGCACGAGGCCTACGACCGGCGGGTCGCCGAGGAGGAGCGGGAACTGCTTCAGTCCACGGCGCGGCTGAGCAGGTAGTGCCCGAAGTGCGGCACGGTGAAGGCGATGTGCCCGCGCTCCGCGGAGTACACCAGCCCCTTCTTCATCAGCGAGTCCCGCGCCGGGGACAGTGAGGAGGGCTTGCGGCCCAGGTAGACCGCCACGTCGGAGGTGCCTGCGCTCTCGTCCCGGCCCTGGGTCAGCTCCGCCATCGCCCGCAGGTACTCGCGCTCGGCGGGCGTGGCGCGTTCGTAGCGGGAGCCGAAGAACCCGACCGCCAGTTCCTGCTCGGCCTCCGGCGCGGCGACCTGCACGTCCTGCACCGTGATCGGGTCGTCCGGCGCCGCGTCCCAGGCCGCTTTCGCGTAGGCCTGGATGAAGTACGGGTATCCGCCGGAGGCGTCGAACAACGCGTCCAGCGCCTCGGGCTCGATGCCGGCGTCCTCCCGCTCGATGGGCGCCAGCACGGCCCGGTCGGCTTCTTCCCGGTTCAGCCGGTCGATGCGCACGTACCGGAACAGCCGCTCCGAGTAGGACTTCGACGCCGAGAGCACCGCGGGCACGTGTGGCAGCCCCGCCCCTACCACCACCAGCGGCGCGCCCGACTGGGAAAGCTCGTGGCACGCCGCGCACAACGCCGACACGTCGTCCGGCTGCAGGTCCTGGATCTCGTCGATCAGCAGCGCCACGCCGGTGCCGACGTCCGCGGCCAGCTCGGCGACGTCGGTGAACAGCTCGACCAGGTCGATCTCGATGTCGCCGGAGTCGGCGCGGCCCTGCGCGGCGGGCACGTCGATGCCCGGCTGCCACCGGTCCCGCAGCTTCGCGTCCGCCTTGTTCGACCGCAGCGCGAACGCCTTCAGCACGCCGAGGACCTCTTCGACCCGGTCCGGCGCCCGGTGCCGCACTGCCAGGTCGCGGATCGCGCGGTGCAGCGCCGCCGACAGCGGCCGCCGCAGCTCCGCGTCCGGGCGCGCCTCGATCTTGCCCGCGCCCCACTTGTGCTTCACGGCCATCGACCGCAGCTCGCCGAGCAGCACGGTCTTGCCGACGCCCCGCAGGCCGGTCAGCACGAGACTGCGTTCCGGGCGGCCACGGGCGACCCGCTGCAGCACCACCTCGAACGCGGTCAGCTCGCGTTCACGGCCCGCCAGCTCCGGCGGCCGCTGTCCCGCGCCCGGCGCGAACGGGTTGCGGATCGGGTCCACTCTGCCAACGTATCGGCGCGTCTAGTGCGACCCCGATATTTGCGGAGATTCCGCTACCGGCGTGTCGCTACCTTTTTATAGGGCTATCTAGCGTGCGAACTAGAAAACGTTAGGGATGAAGAGACGCGGGAATGGGTAGATCCTCGACGTGACATGTCGCATCCGAGGAAGGCGAGGATCGTGATCTTGCGTCGACTGGCCCGCCCCATGCTGGCGAGCATCTTCATCTACGGCGGCATCAACGCCCTGAAGCAGGCCGAGGGGCACGCGGAGGCGGCCAAACCCGTGCTCGACAAGGTCGGCGAGCAGCAGGACAAGCTGCCCGACGCGCTCCCGACCGACCCGGTGAGCCTGGTCAAGATCGACGCGGGGGTGAAGATCGCGGCCGGGACCCTGTTCGCGCTCGGCAAGTTCCCGCGGCTGTCCGCGCTGGCGCTGGTCGGCAGCCTGGTGCCGACGACCGTCGCCGGCCACCCGTTCTGGGAGGCCAAGGACCCGCAGCAGAAGCAGGACCAGCTGATCCACCTGCTCAAGAACGCCGGACTGGCAGGTGGCCTGCTGATCGCGGCCGCCGACACCGAGGGCAAGCCGTCGCTGGGCTGGCGCGCCCGCCGCGCCGCCGACAAGGCGAGCAAGCAGGCCCACAAGGCGACCGAGAGGGCGAGCAAGCAGGCGCACAAGGCGTCGAAGCAGATCCAGTCGACGGCCGCGTCCGCCCGCGACGTCCTGCCGGTCTAACCGAGCAGGCGGATCACCAGGTCCCGGCGGCTGCGCACGCCGACCTTGTCGAACACGGCCTTGAGGTGGTCTTGCACGGTGTGCGCGGAGATGTGCAGCCGGTCGCTGATCGCGCGGGTCGGCAGGCCACGCAGGACGAGCGTGGCGACGTCGGCCTCGCGCGTGGTCAGCCCGTGCGCGGCCAGCACCAGCGGAGCCGCCGCGCGCGCGTCGGCCGGTTCGACGACGACGGCCAGCTGCCGGGTGCCGGTGAGCCGCGAGGCGTGCAGCGTGAGCCACGAGCCGTCGGCGCCACGCACCCGGACACTCGGCAGCGCGCTACCGGACCGCAGCGCGGCGGCGACCGCGTACACCGGCAGGGGCAGCGGAACGCCAGGCGGGAGGAGGGACAACAGGTGCTCGGCGTCGGGGGTGAGCGAGACGAGCCGCAGGTCGTCGGTCAGCAGCACCACTCCCGGCCGGTGGTCCGCGGCGGCCGGGCCGTCCACGAGAGCCGCGGTGCGGATGGCGTGCGCGAGATGAGGGGCGAGACGGGCGAGCGCGGTCTTCTCGGTCGCGGTGAAGCCGGGCAGGCCGTCCTCGCGGTGCAGGCAGAGGTAGCCCCAGCAGCGCCCGCCGGTCACGAGCGCCGCACGCATCTCGTCACCGAGCCCGAGCGGGCGCATGATCTCGCGGTAGCGCTCGCTGGCCCAGCGGTCCCGCCCGGTGGCGCCGTCCAGGGTGGCGACCGGCCTGCCGGAGGTGACCAGCCCGGCGAAGGTGTTCACGTCGCCGCCGCCGAACTCGTTGTCCAGGAACAACGGCGCCGCGGTGTCCAGCGGCGGGTCCGGCCAGGCGCCGGTGAACAGCAGCGTCTCCGGATCGGCGGTCGCGAAGAACGTCGCGTCCGTGGGCACCACGCGGCGCAGGGCCCGCAGCACCTCCCGCCGGACGCCGGTGGTGTCCAGGCCGCTGTGCGACAGGCGGATCACGTCGTGCTCGGCGCGGACCGCACTGGGCGATCGCCGCATGCGCCCAGTGTGCGCCCCCGCCGTGCCCCGCGGAAATCCCAGACGCGTGGGATGGTCCCGGGGTTCCCGCCGCCGCAGCATCACCGCATGACCACTGACCAGCTCAGCAGCAACAAGCAACTCGTCGAGGACTTCATCCAGGACCTGTTCACCAAGGGCGACCTCGGCGCCGTCGACCGCTACCTCGACCCCGCCTTCGTCAACCACGACCCGCCGTTCCCGGGCATCCCGGACGGGCCCGACGGCATGCGGCAGGCCGCCGCGACGATGCGCCAGGCCATGCCCGACTGGCGCAGCGAAGTCGAGCGGCTCGTCGCCGAAGACGACATCGTCGTGGAGGTGTTCACCGCCCGCGGCACCCACCAGGGCGAGCTGATGGGCGTGCCGGGCACCGGCCGCACGATCACCCTGCGGGGGATCAACGTCTTCCGCGTGCAGGGCGATCGCATCGTCGAGCGCTGGGGCAGGCTCGACCAGCTCGGCCTGCTCCAGCAGCTCGGGCTCGTGCCATGACAATCGGCCTGCGTTGCGGTGCGGGTGGCGGAACCTCAGACGCCCGCCCGCCAGCCCGACCGCCACCCCTCATCGAGGCGCTCCGCGCCGCAGTGCCTTCGGCTGTGGGATCGCCTCCTCATGAATTCCCACCCGCCGGCCCGACCACCACCCCTGGTGGACGCGCTCCGCGCGGCGGTGTCACCCACCACGTCGGCGCTGTCCTCGCGAGAGGACGCCCGCCCGTCACCCACCACCACCCTCAACCGACGCGCTCCGCGCGGCTGAGCCAACTCAGAACCCGCGGCGGTGCCGGCTGCTGGCCCACAGCAACCGGCTCCGCCGCTCAAAACCTCTGCTCACTTCTCCAGGATCGCCGTGATGCCCTGGCCGCCCGCGGCGCAGATCGAGATCAGGCCCCGCCCGGAGCCCTTCTCGTGCAGCAGCTTTGCCAGCGTCGCCACGATGCGGCCGCCCGTCGCCGCGAAGGGGTGGCCCGCGGCCAGCGACGAGCCGTTCACGTTCAGCTTCGACCGGTCGATCGGCCCGAGCGGCGCGTCCAGCCCCAGCTTCTCCTTGGCGAACGCCGGGCTCTCCCACGCCTTCAACGTCGCGAGCACCTGGGAGGCGAACGCCTCGTGGATCTCGTAGAAGTCGAAGTCCTGCAGCGTCAGGCCGGCCTTCGCCAGCATCCGCGGCACCGCGTACGCCGGGGCCATCAGCAGGCCCTCGCCGCCGTGCACGTAGTCCACCGCCGCGGTCTCCGAGAACGTCAGGTACGCCAGGACCGGCAGCTTCCGCGCGGCGGCCCACTCCTCGGTGGCCAGCAGGACCGTCGACGCGCCGTCGGTCAGCGGGGTCGAGTTGCCCGCGGTCATCGTGCCGTCCGGGCCGCCGAACACCGGCTTGAGCTTGGCCAGCTTCTCCGCGGTCGAGTCCGGCCGCAGGTTCTGGTCGCGGGACAGGCCGAGGTACGGCGTCACCAGGTCGTCGAAGAACCCGCGCTCGTAGGCCGCGGCGAGGCGCTGGTGGCTGGTCGCGGCGAGGACGTCCTGCTCCTCGCGCGAGATCTCCCACTCCTTGGCCGTCAGCGACGCGTGCTCGCCCATCGACAGCCCGGTGCGCGGCTCGGCGTTGCGCGGGATCTCCGGCACGATCTGGCCGGGCCGCAGCTTGGTCAGCAGCTTGAGCCGCTGGCCCACGGTCTTCGCGGAGTTGAGCTGCACCAGGATGCGGCGCAGGTCGTCGTTCACCGCGAGCGGGGCGTCGGAGGTGGTGTCCACGCCGCCGGCGATCGCCGAGTCGATCTGGCCGAGCGCGATCTTGTTCGCGACGTTGACGATCGCCTGCAACCCGGTGCCGCACGCCATCTGGACGTCCGCGGCCGGGGTCTCCGGCGAGAGCTTGCTGCCCAGCACGCTCTCCCGGGCCAGGTTGAAGTCCCGGGCGTGCTTGAGCACGGCGCCCGCGGCGACCTCACCGATGCGCTCGCCCTGCAGCGCGAAGCGGCTCACCAGGCCGTCCAGTGCGGCGGTGAGCATGTCCTGGTTGGACGCGTTGGCGTAGCGGCCGTTCGACCGCGCGAACGGGATGCGGTTGCCGCCGACGATGGCGACGCGACGAACGTCCATCAATTCCTCCCACTGCGGTGGTGAGCCTCGGATGACAGTGTAACCTACTCACGAGTAGGTAAGCTCGGTAAGGAGGCACGTGATGGCCGACCGGTATCAGCAGTTCACCAAGACGCCGATCGGGAAGTTCCTGGTGCCCAAGCTCGGGCTGCCCAACCCGCCGGTGCTGCGCCGCTACCGCCCCGGACAGCCCGCCCTCGATGGTCCCGCACTTTTCGGCGCCGCGCCCGGTGGGCGGCTCGAAAAGACCGTGCAGAACCAGCTGGCGACGGCCGGCATCACGGTGCTGACCGAGCCCGCGGGTTGCGACCAGCGCTACGGCGGCCTGGTGTTCGACGCCACCGGCATCACCGACCCGGCGCAGTTGCGCGAGGTGTACCTGTTCTTCCACCCGGTGATCCGCAAGATCGGCTACTGCGGCCGGGTCGTCGTGCTCGGCACCCCGCCGGAGCTGGCCGACGGCCGGGAGCGAATCGCCCAGCGCGCGCTCGAAGGGTTCGTCCGTTCCGTCGGCAAGGAGCTCAAGCGTGGCGCGACCGCCCAGCTCGTCTACGTCGCGCCCGGCGCCGAGGAGGCCGCCGAGTCGACGCTGCGGTTCGTGCTGTCGGCCAAGTCGGCGTTCGTGGACGCCCAGGTGATCCGCGTCGGCGCCACCGGCACGCCGTCGGTGCCCGCGATCGAGAACTGGGAGAAGCCGCTCGACGGCAAGATCGCCCTGGTCACCGGCGCCTCCCGGGGCATCGGCGCGGCGATCGCCGAGGTGCTCGCCCGCGACGGCGCGCACGTGATCGGCCTGGACATCCCGGCGCAGGGCGGCGAGCTGTCCGAGGTCGCCAACAAGGTCGGCGGCTCCGCGCTGCAGATGGACATCACCGCGGCGGACGCGCCGGACAAGCTGGCCGCCTACCTCAAGGAGCGGCACGGCGGGGTCGACATCGTCGTGCACAACGCCGGCATCACGCGCGACAAGACGCTCGGCAACCTCACCGAGGGCGCGTGGGATGCGGTGCTCACCGTGAACCTGGCCGCGCAGCTGGCGGTCAACGACAAGCTGCTGAGCGAGAAGGTGCTCCGCGAGAACGGCCGCATCATCGGCGTTTCGTCGATCGCCGGCATCGCGGGCAACGTGGGCCAGACCAACTACGGCACCAGCAAGGCCGGCGTGATCGGCATGGTCCAGGACGGCGCGCCGAAGCTCGCCGAGTACGGCGCCACCATCAACGCCGTCGCGCCCGGCTTCATCGAGACGAAGATGACCGCGGCGGTCCCGCTGTTCATCCGCGAGGCCGGGCGGCGGCTGTCCAGCCTCGGCCAGGGCGGGCTGCCGGTGGACGTCGCCGAGACGATCGCCTGGTACGCCAACCCCGCGTCGGCCGCGGTGAACGGCAACGTGGTCCGCGTGTGCGGCCAGGCTCTGCTGGGGGCGTGATGGGCACGAAGGAACTCCGCGAGGCGCCGAAGCTGGCGCCGTTGTACGCCAAGGCGTTGCTGCCGCACAGCGGTGGCGGCGGCCTGCCGGACACCGAGTACGTGCGCGCGGGCGTCGAGTTCGACCCGGCGCACGTGGCGGCCTACAACCAGGTCTGCGGGTTCCGGCTGGGCGACGAACTGCCGGTGACCTACCCGCACATGCTCGCGTTCCCGCTGCAGATGGCGCTGATGACGCAGCCGGACTTCCCGTTCCCGCTGCTGGGCATGGTGCACGTCGCCAACCGCATCACGCAGCGCCGCCCGGTGCGGCTGACCGACACCGGCACGGTCCGGGTGCGCGCGGAGAACCTGCGGCCACACGAAAAGGGCCGCCAGTTCGACGTGATCAGCGAGTTCACCACCGCCGACGGTCCAATCTGGACAGAGGTGAGCACGTACCTGCGGCGCGGCGGCGGCGAGGGCGGCGGGAAGCGCGAGCAGCTCGCGGCGCCCGCGGCGAAGGCGATCTGGCGCGTGCCCGCCGACATCGGCCGCCGCTACGCCGAGGTCTCCGGCGACCGCAACCCGATCCACCTGCACCCGCTGACCGCGAAGCTGTTCGGGTTCCCGTCGGCGATCGCGCACGGCATGTGGACGAAGGCGCGTGTGCTGGCCGCGTTCGAGGGCAGGCTGCCGGACGCCTACACGGTCGACGTGAAGTTCAAGCTGCCCGTGCTGCTGCCGGCGAAGGTCGCGTTCACGTCGTGGCAGACGGGCGACGGGTGGGCGTTCGAGCTGTGGGCGGCGAAGAAGCCGAAGCCGCACCTGGAGGGGACGATCACTCCTCCGGACGCCACACCGAACCCTCGATGAGGTCGTTGAACCCCAGCCACACCAGGTTCATCAGCCACGACGCGAGCACGCCGTCCGACACCTCGGAGTGATCGAGCCACCAGTCGGCCAGTGATTCGGCGGCTCCGACGAGCGCCACGGCGAGGGCCGGGCCGGAGAACTCGGCCCGGTCCCCCAGGCCCTTCTTCATGCCCGCGGTGACCACGAGCGCGGTGACCACCTCGATGGCGCGCGAGCGCAGCATGGTGATCTCGTCGGCGAACCGGCCGCCGACGGTCAGCGCCTGGCGGTGCAGCACCGTCCAGGAGTCCCGGTACTCGGCGACGAAGCGGTAGAACGACCGCAGCCCGTGCCACAGCTGCATGTCCGGCGGCAGTTCCGAGCGCAGTCCGTCGCGGACCGCCTCCAGCAGGCGGCCTGCCTCGCGGCGGATGCACTTGGCGAACAGGTCTTCCTTGGCGCCGAGGTAGGAGTAGATCATCGGCTTGGAGACGCCGGCGACCTCGGAGATCTCGTCCATCGACGCGGAGTGGTAGCCGTGCCGGGAGAACACCTCCACGGCGGCGTCCAGGATCTGCCGTTCTCGCACGGCCCTGGGCAACCGCCGCGAGCGCGGGGTCTTCACGTCTTCCGTCACGCCGACCTCCTTCACGCCGAAACGCTACCTCCTCACCCCTTCGCCGGTAGAATCTCCGCCTGTGTCCGGCACAGTGGTCGACGCGTTCGCCCGCCAGATCGATCTGAGCAGGCTGTCCGCGGAGCAGTTCATCCAGCTGCTCGAAACTCTGCACATGCTGGGGTCGGCCGGGACCGGCGTGCACCTGAGCGGGATGTCCACGGAAACGCTCGCCGACGTCGTGCGGCGCGCGTCGAAGGAGCAGCTCAGGGCGATCGGTGAGCACCCCGAGCTGCGGATGGTGTTCCTGGAGGAGATCTTCCGCCGGATGTCGGACCACTTCCTGGCGGAGAAGGCGCGGTATTCGAGCGTCGTGGTGTGCTGGCGGTTCCCGGGCGGCTCCGGGATCGGCGGGTACGACCGGTTCCAGACGGTCATCGAGGACGGCCGGTGCCACTCGGGGAAGGACCTGGGGCGCGAGCCGGACACGACGATCACGATCGCGCCGGACGACTTCTTCCGCGTCGCGACGGGCAACGCCGCGGTGGCGGCGATGTTCGTGACTGGCAAGGTCAAGGTGAAGGGCGAGTACGCGCCCGCTGTTCGGCTGTCGGGTTATTTCGATATACCGAAGCCGGCTTAGCCTTCGATGATCGGGCGGTTGGTGGTCTCCTTGTCGACCACCTCGCTGTCGACGACGATGAGCCGGTTCGGCATGCGGCGTTCGGCGCGCTTGAGCCAGGCCCGGCGGACGATGCCGCGGGTGGGCGGCAGCAGCAGCGCCAGCCCGGCGAGGTCGGAGAGGAAGCCCGGGATCATGATGAGCAACCCGCCGAACGCGACGAGCATGCCGTCGGTGATCTCCGCGTGCGGCGAGCGGCCGGCGCGAGCGGTGGCGAGGAACGCCTGAGCGGCGCGCGCCCCTTCCCGCCGGGCCAGCCAGGAGCCCAGGAACGCCCCGACCACGAGCAGCCCGAGCGTGCCCAGGAAGCCGATGAGCGAGCTGACCGCCCAAACGGCAGCCACCTCGGCGACGATGTACAGCAGCAACACGACAGCCATACCGGTTCAACGTCCGGAACCGGCGGATTTCTCCCGGGCCAGGCCGGAGAGGAACAGCCCGGCCTCGCGCGGGGTGGTCAGCAGGTACTGCCGGGCGCCGCAGCCGTGCTCGGCGATCGCGCGCAGGGCCCGGGGCCGCGAGCGGCGGCGGAAGGCCCAGATCCAGGCCAGGAACTCGAGGGACAGACGTTCCGGGCAGCCCGGCGCCTGCCCGTCCCGCCCCCAGCCCCGCAGGACACGCAGGACGGCCCGGCGCAGGCAGACCCTCCGCGGCGGGTCGAGAAGGATCACGGTGTCGGCGGCGGCGAGCCGGATCTCCAGCGTGCCGCCGTAGTTCCCGTCGAGGAGCCACCGCTCGCCGGCGACCAGGGCCCGCTGCCGCGCGGCGAACTCCCCGGCGGGCAGCGGTACCCAGCCCGGCTGCCAGTAGACGTGGTCGAGGTGGGTGACCGGGAGGTCGAGCAGCGCGCCCAGCCGCCGGGAGAAGGTCGACTTGCCCGCCCCACCGCAGCCGAGCACCACGACGCGCCGCATGACCGCCGACCCTAGCCCACCTGTCGCAGCACGGCCGCGAGTTCCGCCGGCCGTGTCAGGAACGGGTGGTGCCCGCACGCCATCTCGACCACCGCGCCCGCCCGTTTCGCCTGCAAGCGTTGCACGTCCGGCGGTGTCGCCGGATCGTCGGCGCACACCACGTACGTCGAGGGCAGCGAGCGCCACGCGGCGGCCCGCACCGGCTGGGTGAAAGCCGTCGCGGTCTGCGGGATCAGCCGCGTCATGGCGCCGGCCGCAACCTCCGGGTCGCAGTCGTGCAGGTAGCGCGGCGCGAGCGAGGGGCGCAGCGACACCAGCCCCTCCCCGGCGGGCTCCACCGGCGCCACGCCGCCGGTCACGTGGGACAGGGACTCGCCCACGTCGGGCAGGTACGAGTCGACGTAGACCAGGTGCCGCGCCGCCGGGTGATCCGCCGCGGCCTCGGTCATCACCACTCCGCCGTAGGAGTGCCCGCACAGCACCGCGGGGCCGTCGTCCAGCGCCGCCCGCACCGCCGCGACGTCCGCGTACAGGTCACCCCCGCCACCGCAGCTGGGCAGCTCCACTGCCACGCTCTCCGGCAGCAGCGGCGCCATCCGGCTCCACCACCAGGCGCCGTCGCGGACCAGGGCACCGTGCACGAACACCACCCGCATGTCCCCAACCTGGCACCGCCCGGCGGCCGCCGGAAGCGTGTTCGCTCAGGGCTTGCGGGCCACGCCGCCGAGGACGCGGGACTCCGAGGGCGTCCGGCGGAACAGGGTGCTCCGGTCCGGGTGCCACGACGGCGCGTACACCAGTCCGGGCTCGAGCAGCTCCCAGTCGCCGAAGAAGCGGGCGAACTCGGCCCTCGTGCGCAGCTGCCCGGGGTTCGTGGTGCCCTCGTAGTACTCCACCAGGTCGGCCAGCGCCTGCCGTTCCTCGTCGCTGCGCGGGTTCTCGTTCGTCATCTGCGACAGGACCAGCAGCGAGCCCGGCGCGAGCCGGTTCCGGAAGTAGGCCACCCGGCTGTCCGGGTCGTCGGCGTCCTTGATGAAGTGCAGCACCGCGTTGATCACGAGCGCGACCGGCTGCCGCGCGTCGACCATGCCGGTGTCCAGCACCCGTTCCCACAGGTCCTCGGCGTGCATGAAGTCGGCGGCGATCGCCACGTGCCGCGCCGGGTCGGCGGTGTCGGCCAGCAGCAGCTGCGAGTGCGCCAGCGCGACCGGCTCGTTGTCCACGTACACGACCCGGCTGTCGCGCTGGGGCCGCGCCTCGTCGGCGACGTCGTGCACGTTGCCCGCCGTCGGCAGCCCCGACCCGATGTCCACGAACTGCCGCACCCCCAGCCGCGCGCACTCCCGCACCGCGCGGCCGAGGAACTGCCTGCTGGTCTTCATGTACTCGCCGATGAGCGGCAGCCTGCGCCGGATCTTCTGCGCGAACTCCCGGTCGATGGCGTAGTTCGTCGTGCCGCCGATGAAGTAGTCGTAGACCCGTGCCGCGGACGGGCGGTCCAGACTGTTCTCCACAGCGCGCAACGCCTCGTCCATGCGCTCCATGGTAGTGATCAACGAAGTCCGGATGTGATCCGAAATGAATTGCCCGATTGGAGCGTGATGGCCGAATTCGTCCTGGTCCACAGCCCGCTCGTGGGTCCGCAGACCTGGCAGCGGGTCGCCGACGAACTCCGTTCGCGTGGCCACCGCGTGGCCACCCCGTCCCTGGTCGCCGCGCTCGACGGGCCCGGCCCCTACTACCCGCGGCTCTTCGACGCGGTCCGCGAACCCGGCACCTTGGTGGTGCACAGCGGCGCGGGTGCGCTGGCCGCCGGGATCGCCGCCCGCACCGGCGCTCCGCGGGCCGTCTTCGTCGACGCCCTCCTGCCGCACCCGGGTCGCAGCTGGTTCGACACCGCGCCGCCCGAGCTGGCCCAGCGCCTGCGCGACCTGGCCGCCGACGGCAGGCTCCCGCCGTGGCACGAGTGGTTCCCGCCCGGCACGGTCGAGGACCTGCTGCCCGACCAGCGGATCCGCGACGAGTTCCTGGCCGGGTTGCCCCGCGTCCCGCTCGCCTACTTCACCGAACCCGCGCCCGCCGAGACCGAACCGCCGAGCGCCTACCTCCAGCTCAGCGGCGCCTACGACGAGGAAGCCCGCGAAGCCGCCGGACGCGGCTGGCCCGTGCAGCGCCTGGACACCCACCACCTCGCGCCGCTCACCGACCCCGCCATCATCGCGGACGCGCTGGAACGGCTGTGAGATTCCACATCGTGAGCTGCGGGAACAAGCGGATTCCCGCGTCTCGTTGAACCGTTCCGTGGCATCAGAGCAACGGCAGGCGCGCGTGCGCGCGCCCGAACTCGCCGGCGACGTGTGGCTGAACACCGGCGGTGAGACCGTCACGCTGGCCCAGCTGCGCGGCAAGATCGTGCTGCTCGACTTCTGGACGTCGGGCTGCATCAACTGCCTGCACGTCCTGGACGAGCTGCGCCCGCTGGAGGAGGAGTTCGCCGACGTGCTCGTCACGATCGGTGTGCACTCGCCGAAGTTCCTGCACGAGGGCGAGGCCGCGGCCATCGAGGCGGCCGTGCGCCGCTACGAAGTGCACCACCCGGTCCTCAACGACCCCGACATGACGACCTGGTCGCAGTACGCCGTGAAGGCCTGGCCGACGCTGGTGATCGTCGACCCGCAGGGCTACGTCGTGCACACCGCCGCCGGCGAGGGGCACGCCGAGGCGCTGCGCCGGGTCATCGCCGAGCTCGTCGAGACCCACGACGCGGAGGGCACCCTGCGCCGCGGCGGCAACCCGTACGTGCCGGTCGAGGAGCAGCCCGCCGACCTGCGCTTCCCCAGCAAGGCGGTGGTCACCGCCGAGGGCCGCATCCTGGTCGCCGACACCGGCAACCACTCGATCGCCGAGTTCGCCTCCGACGGCGAGACCCTGATCCGCCGCTTCGGCAGCGGCGCCCGCGGCCGCGCCGACGGCGCGTTCGACGTCGCGAGCTTGGCCGAGCCGTCCGGTCTCGCGCTGCTGCCCGCCGAGGTCGCCGACCAGGCCGGCTACCACCTGCTCGTCGCCGACACGGCCAACCACCTGCTGCGTGGCGTGGACCTCGTCACCGGCGAGGTGACCACGGTCGCCGGCACCGGCAACCAGTGGCGTGACGGCGAGACCGACGGCGACGCGCTGTCCATCGACCTCACCAGCCCGTGGGACGTGATCTGGTGGGAGCCCGCGGGCGGCGCGGTCGTCGCGATGGCGGGCAACCACACGCTGGGCCTGTTCGATCCGCGCACCGGCCGGATCTCCCGGTTCGCCGGCACGACCGTCGAGGGCCTGCGTGACGGCGCGGCCGCCGAGGCGTTCTTCGCGCAGACCTCCGGCCTCGCCGTCCAGGGCGACCGGTTGTGGCTCGCCGACGCCGAGACCTCCGCGCTGCGCTACCTGGAGGACGGCGCCGTGCACACCGCGATCGGCACCGACCTGTTCTCCTTCGGCCACCGCGACGGCGACGCCGCGGACGCGCTGCTGCAGCACCCGCTGGGCGTCGCGGTGCTGGCCGACGGCACCATCGCGATCGCGGACACCTACAACGGCGCCGTCCGCCACTACGACCCTGCGAGCGGCAAGGTGTCCACGCTGGCGAAGGACCTCGCCGAGCCGTCGGGCCTGCTGGTCACCGGGGACGCGCTGCTGGTCGTCGAGTCGGCCGCGCACCGCCTCACCGCGCTGCCGCTGAGCGCGGACGGGCAGCAGGTCGCCGGGGACGCGCTCGCCGTGCGCCGCCCGCCGACCGAGCTGGCCGCGGGCACGGTCGAGTTCTCCGTCGTCTTCACCCCGCCGCCGGGCGAGAAGCTCGACGACCGGTTCGGCCCGTCGACCCGCCTGCAGGTGACCGCCGCGCCGCCGGAGCTGCTGGCCGAGGGCGAGGGCACCGGCACCGAGCTGACCCGGACGCTCAAGATCGCCGAGGGCCACACCGAGGGCGTGCTGCAGGTCGTGGCGCAGGCCGCGAGCTGCGACGCCGACGCCGAGCACCCGGTCTGCCGGGTGACCCGCCAGGACTGGGGCGTGCCGATCCGGATCACGCCGGACGGGCCGGACCGCCTCCAGCTGATCCTCGCGGGGGCGTGAAGGCGCTCTCCAGCACGTCCATGGCCTGGTGGAACAACGTGACCAGGTCCGGATCCGAACCGGGCTGCCACCGTCCGATGGCGGCCCGGTTCGCGCCGATCGCGGCCGCGGCCGTGGTCCGCACGTAGAGGTCGTCCGCCGGTAGTCCGGTGCGCGCGGCCAGGGCTTCGGCCACCGCCTCTTCGAGCGCGCGGTTGGCCTGTGCCACTCGCGGCATCAGCTCCGGGTGCTCCCGCAGCAGCAGCGTCCGCTCGGTCCACACGTCCGTGGCGGCCAGTTCGGCGAAGCGCCCGGCGAACACCTCCCGCAACGCCGTCAGCGGCGGCTCGTCCGCGGGCCGGTCCGCGATGCGCTGCCCCAGCGTGGCGGCCGCGATGTCCAGCGACAGCACAGCCTCGTCCTTGGTCGCGAAGTAGTTGAAGAACGTCCGCGGCGAGACCCCGGCGGCCGCGCAGATGTCCTCGACCGTCACCGCGTCCGGCCCGTGCCGGCGGTACAGCGTGACGGCCGCGTGGCGCAGTGCTTCGCGGGTGGCTTCCTTCTTGCGCTCGCGCAGACCGGTGGGCGGGCTCACGATTCTTACAGTACTGCATTTTTGCAGCGCCTGCAAAAAGTGATAAGCTGACAGCATGGCGGAACATGTCGAAACCCAGGAACAAGAACCCGGAAAGCTCCGCACCCTGGCCGAAAGCCTGTGGTTCCCGGTCTTCTTCGCCCTCGGCTTCGTCTTCTGCTACCTGCTCGCGTTCCACGCGCCGTCGCCGCACCACATCGAGGTCGCGGTCGCCGACGAGACCGCCGCGGCGCGCATCGAGGCGGCCCTGGGCCAGGCGAGCCCCGACGCGTTCGACATCCAGCCGGTCGCCACCGCCGACCAGGCCCGCCAGGCGGTGCTCGACCGCGACGCCACCGCCGCCTACTCCGCCGATCCGGCGCGCCCGACGCTGTTCGTCGCCAAGGCCGACGGCTACCTGCTCGAATCGGTCCTCAACCAGGCCTTCGCCCCGGTGGCCGCCCAGACCGGGCACGCGCTCACCGTCATCGACCTCGCGCCGACCGAACCCGGCGACGCGATGGGCACCGGCCTGTTCTACCTGGTGCTGATCTGGAACATCCCCAGCTACATCGTTGTGATGATGTTGCTGCGGGCGGTCACGCTGAGCCGCCGCGCCAAGGTCGCCACGCTGGTCGGCTTCGGCGCCCTGCTCACCCTCATCGGCTACGCCGGCGGCGTCGCGATGGACGTCATCCCGAACGACCCGGTCGCGATCCCCGTCGCGTTCCTGCTCACGCAGGCCGTCTCGCTGACCTCGTTCGGCCTGGTGCCGCTGGCCAAGCAGTGGTTCCCGGGGGTGGCGATGGGCCTGTTCGTGCTGCTGTCGATGCCGTCCAGTGGCGGCGCGGTGCCGGTCCAGATGGTCCCCGGGTTCTTCCGCGCGCTGCACCCGTTCTTCCCGATGGGCAACCTGATCGAGGCCCTGCGCGGCATCTTCTACTTCGACGGCCGGGGCGTGCTGCGGCCGGTGCTGGTGCTGTGCGGGTGGGTCCTGCTCGGCGTCGTGCTGATCGCCGGTCACGCCCTCGTGCAGCGTCGCAAGGGCGGCGCGGTCGAGGAGCCGCCGGTCGAGGACCCGGCCTTCGAGATGCCGCAGCCGACCGCGGTGCCGGCGGACCACCGCCACTTCGGCGAGCCGGTGCCGACGCTGACCGGCGCGGTCCACGCGGCCGACGGCTCGCCGGTGCCGGGCGCCGCGGTGACGGTGATGGACGGCCGCGGGCACCAGCTCGTCCGCACGACGGCCGACGGCGAGGGCCGCTACGCGGTCGCCGGGCTGCCCGGTCAGTTCGTCGACCTGGTCGTGTCCGCGCCAGGGTTCGAGGCGACCGCGAGCCGCGCGCTGGTGCGCGAGGGCGGGACCACACACCGGGACTTCACGCTGCGCGGACGGCAACCGCTGGTCTCCGCGGCACGCTGAGGACACGTAGCATTACCGGCGTGTCGGAAGCCAAGAACCTGCCGGACGCCGCGGCGAAGCTGGAAATCCAGATGCTGCACGATCGCGTCCTCGTCCGGGTCTCCGCGGAGGAGGGAGAGCGCCGCAGCAGCGGCGGCATCGTGATTCCGGCGACCGCTCAGGTGGCGCGCCGTCTCGCGTGGGGCGACGTACTGGGGGTAGGCAGTAATGTACGCAACGTGAAGGTCGGCGACCGCGTGCTGTTCAACCCCGAGGACCAGCTCGAGGTCGAGGTCCAGGGCGAGGCGTACCTGGTGATGCGGGAGCGCGACATCCACGCGGTGGCCACCGAGCGCACGGAGCACGGGACGGGCCTGTACTTGTAACGCGTCCGGGAGGAAGCGTGGGGCGGGAGGACCAGTACTGGCCGGAGCGGGACCCTGATTCCCTCCGGGACGCCGAGACCGCGGTCGGACCGCGTCCGCCCGCCGAGTTCCTGCTGGACGAACCGCTCGACGCGACCGAGGACGCCCTGGTCGGGGAGCTGCTCGAGGTCGGCGATGCGCCCGCGGCACCACCGTCGCCCGGCAAGCGCTTCCTGGCCCGCGCGTTCATGGTCGCCGGCTGCCTGCTGGGCGTCGGGGTCATCCTCTACGGCGCGGACCTGATCGTCAGCGCCGGTGACGTGCCGCGCGGCGTCACGGTCGC
Organism: Amycolatopsis sp. NPDC006131; assembly: GCF_040614175.1. Classification (NCBI taxonomy): domain Bacteria; kingdom Bacillati; phylum Actinomycetota; class Actinomycetes; order Pseudonocardiales; family Pseudonocardiaceae; genus Amycolatopsis; species Amycolatopsis sp. NPDC006131. The sequence continues at coordinate 16,921 of NZ_JBEXTX010000035.1, read as the reverse complement.
CGGTGTCGAGGTCGGCGGGCTCAGCCGGGAGGACGCCGAGGCGAAGCTGCGCCGCGAGCTGGGCCCGCGCCTGAACGCGCCGGTCCCGGTCGAGGCCGGGGACGTGCGCACCACGCTCGACCCGGCGCGGTCCGGCCTGACCGTCGACTGGTCGTCGACCGTCGCGCAGGCCGGGCGCCAGCCGCTGGACCCGCTCGACCGGATCACGTCGTTCTTCCGCACCCGCGAGGTCGGGGTCGTCACGTCCACCGATCCGGACAAGCTGCACCAGTCCATCGCGCGGCTGGCGGCCGAGCGCATCAACCACCCACCCACCGAGGGCAGCATCGGGTTCGTGACGGTCCCGGGCACCGACGGCGGGGTGAACCCGTACCCGATCGAGCCGAGGAACGGGCAGGACCTGGTCGACGTCAAGGGCGCCGGGGACATCCTGCGGGCGACCTGGCTGGACAAGAGCGGCGTGCGGCTGCCGGTCGTGCTGACGCCGGTCAAGGTCACCTCGGCCGGGGTGCACTCGGCGCTGGAGCGGCTGGTCGCGCCCGCGGTCGCCAAGCCGGTCACGCTGCACGGCGACGGCGCCGACGCGGTGCTCAAGCCCAGCGCGATCGCCGCCGCCCTGAAGTTCAGCCCGGCCGACGGCGGCGCGCTGCGGGTCGAGGCCGATCCGGGGAAGCTGCAGCAGGCGGTGCGGGACCCGCTGGTGTCCACCGAGAAGCGCGGCAAGGACGCGCAGATCGTGTTCGCCGGTGGCGCGCCCGCCGTCCAGCCGTCCGAGGACGCGCGCAAGATCGACTGGAACCGGACGTTCCAGCCGTTGATGGATGTCCTCGCCAAGCCGGACGGCCGCGACCTGGCGGTGCGCTACCAGACGACCCGCCCGCAGACCACGACCGAGGAGGCGAACGCGCTGGGCATCAAGGAGGTCGTCGGCGAGTTCACCACCAGCGGGCTGTCCGGCCCGGCCGCGACGAACGCGCGGATCATGGCGGACAAGGTGAACGGCACGATCCTGCGGCCCGGTGAGACGTTCAGCCTCAACGCGCGGGTGGGCGCCCGCAGCCAGTCGCAGGGGTACGTCCCGGCGCCGGTCAACGAGGACGGGTTCGGCCCGGAGGTCATCGGCGGCGGCTCGTCGCAGTTGGCGACGACCCTCTACAACGCGGCGTACTTCGCGGGCCTGACCGACGCGGGCCACACCGAGCACAGCTACCACCTGGACCGCTACCCGGCGGGCCGGGACGCCGTCGCGATCACCGCCGACGGGGCGGCGGTGGACCTGAAGTTCACCGACAGCCTCAAGAGCGGGGTGGCGATCCAGGCGTCGGTGTCCGGCGGCAGCGTCACGGTGAAGATCTGGGGCACCAAGCAGTACCGCGTGGAGTCCTCGACCGGTTCGTTCTCGGACTTCCGGCCGCCACCGCTGCAGCCCGGCGGCCCCGGTCCGGACTGCCGCCCGTCTGGCGGCCGCCCCGGCTTCACCACCACCGACACCCGGGTGCTCTACGACGTGACCACCGGAGCGGAGGTCCGCCGCGACACCAGGACCGTCACCTACGCCCCGAAGCCGGCCGTGCTGTGTGGTTTCGGGGTGAGCTCCGAGCCGGGGCACGGCACGGAAATCCGGTAGCGGAGCCGCCGGGGCCGCTGTCAGCATCCGGTGGTGAAGATCTTCGGACCGGTGCTGGACGTGCGGCCGCTGTTCGGCCGGGAGCGTCGCGAACTGCTGCGGTTGCTGGGCTCGCTGAGCGCGGCGGAGTGGTCGGCGCCGACGGTGTGCCCGGGCTGGACGGTGCACGACCTCGCCGGGCACATCCTGAACGACTACATGCGCCGGTTGTCCGGCGGCCGGGACGGCTTCGCCGGGGCGAAGTTCGCCAACGACGAGACCCTGCCCGCCTACCTGACGCGGGTCAACGACGAGTTCGTCCGTGCGATGCGGCAGGTCAGCCCCGAGCTGATCGTCCAGTTGCTCACCGTTCTCGGCCCCGAGCTCGACCGGCTGTGGGAGTCCTTCGACCTGACCGCGCCGGCGATGCTGGACGTGTCGTGGGCCGGTCCCGGCACCAGCCCGGCGTGGTTGGACATCGCGCGCGAGTACACCGAGTTCTGGGTGCACCAGCAACAGATCCGGGACGCGGTGGGGCGGCCCGGCGCGGACGAGCCCGAGCTGGTGCGCCCGGTGCTGGACGCGTTCATGCGCGCGCTGCCCCACACGCTGCGAGACGTGGTTCGCCCGGAGGGCACCGTGGTGCGGGTCGTCGTCCCCGACGGCGGGACGTGGCACGCCAGGTCGGACGGGCAGCGCTGGCGGATGGCCGCCGGGGGCGAACCCGCCGCCACCGTCACCATGCGGCCCGGCGATTTCTGGCGCCTGGCCACGCGGGGCATCTCCGTCGACGAGGCCCGCCGTCGCGCGGGCCTCGACGGCGACCGCGAACTCGCCGGGGCGGTGACCACCCTGCTGGCCGTGGTCGCCTGATCTCAGCGCAGCACGAGGCAGTCGTCGAGATCGTCGAGCCAGTCCGGGGTCTCCAGCCACCGGTTCCAGCGCAGGTCGAGCTTCACCAGCGGCAGCTCGGCGAGCCCGTCCGGCAGCGTGCGCAGCTCGTTCTCCCGCAGGTCCAGGTACCGCAGGTCGCGCAGCTTCCCGACGGACGCGGGCAGCTCGGTGAGGTGGTTGCCGCGCAGGTGCAGCTCCCGCAGCTTGCTCAGCTCGCCGATGCTGTCCGGCAGCTCGTGCAGGTCGTTGCGGTACAGGCGTAGTTCGCGCAGCTCACGCAGGCCGGAGAGGTCCGAGGGCAGCGACTTCAGCCCGTTGTCCGTCGCGCTCAGGTAGCGCAGCCGGCCGAGCCGGGTCAGCGAGTCCGGCAGTGTCGTCAGGCGGTTGTCCGAGAGGTACAGGTACTCGGTCAGGTTCGGCAGGTCGCCCAGCTCGCGGGGTAGTTCGGTGAGCTGGTTGTGGCCGAGGTCGAGGGTGTGCAGCGAGGTCAGCCGCGCGATGCCGGCCGGGATCGAGGTCAGCCGGTTCGCGGCCAGGTTCAGCACGGCCAGCCGGTCGAGGTCCCACAACTCGTCCGGCAGCTCGGTCAGCTCGTTGTCGTAGGCGCTCAGGTACTCCAGGCCCGCGGGCAGCTCGGGCAGCCGGGTGAGGCCCTGGTGGTCGAGGTCCATCGGGCGAACATACCGGCGCGATCACTCCGCGTACGTTCCGATACCCTCCGTCACCGTTCTCGAGAGAGGGAGGATCCACGTGAAGAAGTCCCTTGCCCTGCTGGCGGCGGCCGCGGCGGTGGTGGTGCTGCCCGGGACGGCCACGGCCGCGGAGGGCGAGCCGGCCCTGGTGCACGCGTCGCCGCAGAACGGCTGCAAGCTGAACATCCGGGCGGCCGCGGACGTCGGTTCGGCGCTGCTGCACACGCTGACCTGCACGAACTACACGACCTGCGTGCACGCGCCGGAGCGGGACCTGCCGTGCGGGCAGGTCGTCACGGGCGGGCAGTACACCTGCGTCGGAGCCGAGGGCAAGCAGCTGACCGACAACCGGTGGGCCGAGGTGCTGTGGCGCTCGCCGCAGCAGTCGTTCGTGGCCGTCGGCTGTGCCGCGTTCCGGTCCTGAACGCGAACGTGCCCGGGAAGGCGGACCTTCCCGGGCACCACGTCCGAATGCGTTACCTGGTCAGTTTTCGCCGGCCGTACATGCCGCTGACCAGCGAGACCCCGATCGCCGCGATGACCACCTGGGTGATCAGCTCCAGCCAGTCGAAGCCCTTGGTGTCCGCGTAGCCGATGCCCCGCGCGATCGCGGTGCCGATGAACGCCGCGACGATACCGACGATGATCGTGAGCCAGATCGGAATCCCCTGCTTGCCGGGTGCGATCAGCCGACCGAGCGCGCCGATGATCAAACCAACGACGATCGCGCTGATGATTCCACCGATTGTCATCGCAACTCCTTCAGCTTCGGTGTGCTTCCGGGGTACCTTCCCGCGCCGCTTTCAAACCCGCATATTTGCTGGCGCTTATATACGTCTTGTGTGATACTTCGCGAGTGGACGTCTTCGAAGCGGTGGCCGAGCCCAGCCGGCGCACCCTGCTGGACCTTCTGGCCCAGGGCGAGCTGCCTGCGGGCGATCTGGTCGCGGCGCTTCCCGGCCTCACCCAGCCGGCCGTGTCCCGCCACCTGCGGATCCTGCGGGAGGTCGGACTGGTCGAAGTTCGCCCGGACGGGCAACGCCGGATCTACGCGTTGCGCCCGGACGGCCTGGCCGAGATCGACAAGTGGCTGGGCCGGTACCGCCGCTACTGGGCGCGCCACCTCGATTCCCTCGAGCGCCACCTGGCGCGCAACCAGGAAGGACACCAGGAGTGAGCTCCGAGAACGGCACGATCGAAACCGACGGCGAGGCGGCGGTCATCCGCTTCGAGCGCCACCTGCCCTTCCCGATCGAGACGGTGTGGGCCGCGATCACCGATCCCGCGCAGCGGCGGGCGTGGTTCGGCGAAACGGTCCTGGACACCGAGGCAGGCACCATCGAGATGCTGCCCGAGGACCCGCCCGCGGCCGACGACGCCAAGCGCATGACCGGGCGGATCCTCGTGTGGCAGCCGCCGCACGTGTTCGAGCACGAGTGGCGCCAGCGCATCGTCGAGGACGGCGTGGTGCGTTACGAGCTGTCCGAGACGCCGGACGGCACCCTGCTGAAGTTCACCCACCGGGGACTGTCAGTGCGCAACGCGCGGGGCTTCATCCCGGGCACACACGCCTTCTTCGACCGGCTGGCCGCCCACCTGGCCGGCGCGGAGCCGCCCGCGTGGCCGGAGCGCTACGCGGCCGTCGCCGAGCGCTACCCGGCCTGGTCCTGACGCCCTGTCAGCGATCATCCGTGGCAGGGGGCCACGTCGGGCGGCTCGGCGAGGAAGGGGCGCAGCTCGAGCCACTCGTGGATCGGCTTCCCGCCCGCCCCGGGCGCCGCCGACAGTTCCCCGGCCAGCTCGACCGCACGCTCGTGGCTGTCCACGTCGATCACCATCCACCCGGCGATCAGGTCCTTGGTCTCCGGGAACGGACCATCGGTCACCGGCGGACGCCCCTCCCCGTCGTAGCGCACCCACGTGCCCTCCGGCGCCAGCGCCTGACCGTCGACGAACTCACCGGTCTCCTCCAACCGGGCCGCGAAATCCCGCATGTACTGCACATGCGCCGTGATCTCCTCCGGCGCCCACTGGTCCATCGGCACGTCGTTGACCGCCGCCGGAGCACCGCGGTAGTGCTTGAGCAGCAGATACTTCGCCATGATCGTCTCCTCGGTGTGGTGCGCCCATTGTGGCCGCGTTCGCACCGGGGACGGAGCCGATCGCGGGTTCTCGACACCGACGCCGATTTTTTCGGCGAACACGCGAAAGGCCCCCTCGCGCTGGGCGAGGGGGCCTTCCACAGGGGATCTACGGGGAGATCAGAACGCCGACTCCGGAACCTCCATGAGGTCGTTGTCGGCGGCCTCGACGACCGCGCGGCGCGCGGTCAGCTCGGGCAGCACCTGCTTGGCGAAGAACGACGCCACCGCGATCTTGCCCTGGTAGAACGCCTGGTCCTTGGCCGAGGCGCCGTCCAGCTTGGTCAGCGCGATCTCGGCCTGGCGCAGCAGCTGCCAGCCCACCAGCAGGTCGCCGGCCGACATCAGGAACCGGACGGTGTGCTGGCCGACCTTGTACAGGTTCTTGACGTCCTCCTGCGACGAGGTCAGGTAGCCGATCATCGAGCCGAGCATGCCCTGCACGTCCTCCAGGGCGCGCTTGAGCAGCTCACGCTCGTTCTTCAGCCTGCCGTTGCCCGCCTCGGACTCGATGAACTTGGTGATCTCGTTCGCGATGTACCCCAGCGCCTGGCCCTTGTCGCGGACGATCTTCCGGAAGAAGAAGTCCTGCGACTGGATGGCCGTGGTGCCCTCGTACAGCGAGTCGATCTTCGCGTCGCGGATGTACTGCTCGATCGGGTAGTCCTGCAGGAAGCCGGAGCCGCCCAGGGTCTGCAGCGACTGCACGAGCTGCTCGGTGGCGCGCTCGGAACCGACGCCCTTGACGATCGGCAGCAGCAGGTCGTTGACCCGCTCGGCCAGCTTCTGCGACTGCTCGTCGCCTTCGCCGGTCCACACCTGGTCCTGGAAGGACGCGGTGTAGAGGTACACGGCGCGCAGGCCCTCGGCGTAGGCCTTCTGCAGCATCAGCGACCGGCGCACGTCCGGGTGGTGCGTGATGGTGACCCGCGGCGCGGTCTTGTCGGTCATCTGGGTCAGGTCGGCGCCCTGGACGCGCTCCTTGGCGTACTCCAGCGCGTTCAGGTAACCGGTGGACAGCGTGGCGATGGCCTTGGTGCCGACCATCATCCGGGCGTACTCGATGACCTGGAACATCTGCGCGATGCCGTCGTGCACCTCGCCGAGCAGCCAGCCCTTGGCCGGAATGCCGTGCTGGCCGAAGGTCAGCTCGCACGTGGTGGAGACCTTCAGGCCCATCTTGTGCTCGACGTTGGTGACGAAGGCGCCGTTGCGCTCGCCCAGCTCACCGGTGTTGGTGTCGAAGTGGAACTTCGGCACGAGGAACAGCGACAGGCCCTTGGTGCCCGGCTTGGCCTCGATGCCCGGACCTTCGGGACGGGCCAGCACCAGGTGCATGATGTTCTCGGTCATGTCCTGGTCGGCGGAGGTGATGAACCGCTTCACGCCGTCCAGGTGCCAGCTGCCGTCCTCCTGCAGCACGGCCTTGGTGCGGCCGGCGCCGACGTCGGAACCGGCGTCCGGCTCGGTGAGGACCATCGTGGCGCCCCAGGCGCGGTCGATCATGATCCGCGCCCAGCGCTTCTGCTCCTCGGTGCCGTTGCGGTCGAGGATCATCGCGAAGTTCGGGCCCGCCATGTACATGAACAGGGCCGGGTTGGCGCCGAGGATCAGCTCGGCCGCCGCCCACTGCACGGTCGGGGGCAGGCCGAGGCCGCCGAGGTCGTTGGTGAGGCCCAGCCGCCACCACTCGCCGTCCCAGAGCTGCTGGTAGCTCTTCTTGAACGACTCCGGCAGGGTGGCCGAGAACGTCTTGGGGTCGTACACCGGCGGGTTGCGGTCGGCGTCGGCGAAGGACTCGGCCAGCGGGCCGACCGCGAGGTTGTTGAGTTCCTGCAGCGCGCCGCGCGCGGTCTCCTCGTCGGAGTCCGCGAGGACTCCCTTGCCGAGGCGCTCCTGGACGTTCAGGACCTCGAACAGGTTGAACTCGAGGTCTCGCACGTTGGACTTGTAGTGGCCCATGTCGTCGCTCCGTTGTCGATCGGGTTTCCGGCTGGGCGCATGCTGGTCCCCTACTGGCCGGTAACATCAGGATATTACCTGTGGGTAACCGCGGCAAGGGAAACCAGCCTGTTGTGACGCACGGATCGGCTAGCGGGAGCGGTACTCGACCACCCCGGGAGCCGTCGAACCGGGCGCGACCCGCTGCTCGGGGCCGTCGTCGGGCTGGGTCACCAGGATCCCGGCGCGGAAGGCGATCGTGACGGCGTGCGTCCGGTCACGGGCGGAGAGCTTGCGCAGGATGCTCTTCACGTGCGTGCGCACGGTTTCCACGGACAGGTAGAGGACCTTCGCGATGCCCGCGTTCTCCAGTCCCTCCGCGACGAGCTGCAGCACCTGGTACTCGCGGCGGGACAAGGGCATCTGGGCGCGGCGCACCGCGGCGGCGCTGGCGGACTGGCGCGCCGCGGACACGAGGGTGGCCAGCGACGGGTCGACGTAGCGGCGGTCGAGGTAGGCGCGGCGGATGCCCTCGACCAGCCGGCGCGACTCGGCCGAGCGCGGGATGGCGGCGTGCACGCCGGCCGCGATGGCGTCGTGCAGGAACGCCGGGGTGCGGTTGGCCTCACGGACCAGCGCGATCACGATCAGCGCCGGATCGCCGGCGATCAGCAGCTTGCTGAGGTGCCCGTGGGGGTCGAGTCCGGAGTCCACGAGGATGACGTCGGGGTGGATCTGCTCGGCGAGCTGCAGCGCGCCGTGCGGGTTGATGGCCTGTCCCGCCCAGTGCATCCCCTGCGTGCGCTGCACGAGCCCGGACAGGCCCTCGCGGTAGATGGGCACCGGGTCCACAGCGGCGACACCCACGCTGCGGCCGGCCGGTGGTCCCTGCGGCACCCTGCCGGGGTCGTTACTGCGCGTCATCACGAAAAGAACCTCGTCTCGGCAAGGCCGGCCGTGGGAGCAGCACCGCCAGGACGGTCCGCCCCCCTCGACGTCCGCCCGGGCTTCCGTGGCGCCTTGACCCGATCCTCCCTGCTGGAACCGGCCACGACCGACACCCGTCAATTGTCTGACCCGTCAGGGCCGTCCGCGTGACGCGGGTTCACCCGCTTGTGTCGCGCACTACTCTGAGTAAACCGAGTTCCGCAGGTCGGCGAATGCTTCGGCGAGTGTCGCCGGGGTCCAGTGTGCGTTGAGACCACTCGGATTGGGCAGCACCCACACGCGTGTTTCGCCGAGCGGATCCGGCTGGCGGCCCACGGTCGCCTTCGGACGGCCGAACGCCGTCCGGAACGCGGTGATGCCGACGACCGCGAGCCAGCGCGGCCGGTACTCCGCGACCTTCGCGGCGAGCCGGACGCCGCCGGCGCGAAGCTCCTCGTCGGTCAGCTCGTCGGCGCGGGCGGTGGCGCGGTTGACGACGTTGGTGATGCCGAGGCCGAGGTCGAGCAGTTCGTCCTGCTCACTGGGGTCGAACCGGCGCGGGGTGAAGCCCGACGCGTGCAGCGCCGGCCAGAAGCGGTTACCGGGGCGGGCGAAGTGGTAACCGGTGGCGCCGGAGTAGAGGCCGGGATTGATCCCGCAGAACAGCACGTCCAGGCCGGGCCGGAGGACGTCCGGGATGGTCGTCCCCGCCGCTGCGGCGAGCTGTTCTCTGGTGGGTCGGGAGGAAGCCATGCGAAGCCGGATACTAGCCGTCGCCGTCGACTGCCACGACGCCGAAGCGCTCGCGCGGTTCTGGTCGCGCGCGCTCGGCTACCAGGAGATCCGGCGCTGGCGGGACGACAAGGGCGTCGAGTACGTGAACGTCGGCTCGGACGACCAGGAGATGCTGGTGTTCCAGCCGGTCGGCGAGGACAAGGTCGTGAAGAACCGCCTGCACCTGGACCTGGCGCCGGAGGGCGGCAGCCAGGCCGAGGAGGTCGCCCGGCTGGTGGAGCTGGGCGCGCGGGTGCTGTCGGACGACGACGGCCTGCCGTGGGTGGTGCTGGCGGACCCGGAGGGCAACGAATTCTGCGTGCTCCCGCCGCGCGAGGCGGGCTAGGCTGTCGGGGTGTTCTGCGTGTGCGTGGCCTTGGACTGGTGGGCGCCGTCCGTGTGACGGCCGTTGTGACACCCACTTCGAGCCGTCTTCGGACGGCCGTGCCCCCGAAGGCGGCTCCCTGCCCTGGAGCCTTCCGTGGAACCCCCCATCGAAGTCGGCGCCGACCTGCGCCCTGAAGTAGCCGTCCGGCTGGCGTCCCAAGGCGTCCGCCTGCTGTGGCGCGACGATTTTCCGGCCGCCCGCCGCCTGCTCGCCGCGATGGGCAGGCGCTTGCCCGCGCGCTCGGCGGATTTCTACCGCTACCGCCAGTCCAGGCGGAACCGGGCGCGGGTGCTCGGCATGCTGCTGGTCGAACTCGGCCCCGACCTGCGGATCGACCTGCCGCGCGCGCCGGACGTGCGCGACGCGGTCCGGGCGGCAGGAGGTGCGCCGGGACTGGTGCCGCTGACCGAGCTGCTCGGCATGCTGAGCGCGCACGAGTGGCGGGTGAAGGGCGTGCCCGTGGCCGCGCTGGGCGCGCGGATCCACCCGCACTACGGCGTGTTCTCGCCGACCCGCCAGGACTACGTCTCGCTGGTGGCCCGCGCGCCCCTGCCCGCGGTCCGCACGGCGTTCGACATCGGCACGGGCACCGGGGTGCTCGCGGCGGTCCTGGCGCGCCGCGGGGTGCCGGAGGTGGTGGCGACGGACATCTCCCCGGCGGCGGTGTCGTGCGCCGAGGAGAACGTGCGCCGGCTCGGGCTGCCCCAGGTCCGTGTGGTGGAGGCGGACCTGTTCCCGGTGGGCCGCGCGGACCTCGTGGTGTGCAACCCGCCCTGGCTGCCCGGCGCGGCGCACTCCCCGCTGGACGCCGCCGTGTTCGACCCCGGATCCCGGATGCTGACCGGTTTCCTCGGCGGCGTGGCCGCGCACCTGGAGCCCGGTGGCGAGGCCTGGCTGGTCCTGTCCGACCTGGCGGAGCTGGTCGGCCTGCGCACCCGCGCCGAGCTGCTGACCCGGTTCGCCGCCGCGGGCCTCACCGTGGTGGACCGGCTGGACGCGCCGCGCCGGCGGTTCCCTGGCGGGGACCCGCTCGCGGAGGCGCGGTCCCGGGAGGTGGTGTCGCTCTGGCGCCTGCGGCCCTGACCGGCCGACACTGGCCGCATGGACGCCACCACCGCCGACGGCTCCCCGGTCGAGGTCTACCGCCTGCTGCCCCCGGCAGGCGAAGCGGAGATCGTGCACCCGGCGGCCCCGCCGGGCGCCGCGGTGCTCGACCTGGGCTGCGGCACCGGCCGCATCGCCCACCGGCTGGTCGCGCTGGGCCACCCGGTCACCGCGGTCGACGACTCGCCGGAGATGCTGGCGCACGTCCGCGGCGCCGAGACGGTCCAGGCGAGCATCGAGGACCTCGACCTCGGGCGGCGCTTCCCGGTCGTCCTGCTGGCCAGCCACCTCGTGAACCAGCCGGACAGCGGCGCCCTGCTCGCGACGGTGGCGCGGCACCTGGCCGGTGGCGGCGTCGCGCTCGTCGAGTGGCACCCGCCGTCCTGGTTCGACACCGTCACCGAGGGCGGCGGCCGGCTCGGCGAGGTGCTGGTCAGCCTCTCCGGCATCAGCCGCGACGGGCCGCTCCTGAGCGCGACCGTCCGCTACCAGGCGCGTGGGCGGTCGTGGGAGCAGCCGTTCACCGCCCGGCGGCTGACCGAGTCCGAGCTGCGGGACCGCCTCGCCGAAGCCGGTCTCCGCTTCTCCCACTGGTGCACCCCGGACCACCGCTGGTTCGCCGCGAAACGGACGGAGGTGGCGGATTCACCACGACCCGAGTACGGTATGTGATCTGCCACACAAGCACGACGCCAAAGGAGGCGGCGTGGAATTCGCGATCGTCCTCGGGCTCGTAGTCCTGGTCTTCCTGGCGGCCGGCGTGGTCGTCACCTGGGAGGACCGCCGGGCGGCCAGGCGCAAGGCCCACCAGCGGGCCGCGGCCCTAGCGCGCCTCGGTGAGGTGGACCCGCTCGCGCCGCGCAGGCTCGCGGACCGGCTGGACGGCTGACCGCAGCACCAGGAACAGCGTGGCGGCGATCCAGCCGAGTGCGGCGCCCGTCGTGTTGGTGATCAGGTCGTCGACGTCGAAGATCCGGTACTGGAACGGCGCGGTCCCGAAGTTCGCGGTGAGCTGCGTGATCTCCACGGCCAGCGAGATCGCGAAGCCGAGCAGCACGCCCCCGGTGAACCCCCGCTTCCACAGCAGCCGCGCGAACAACCCCAGTGGCACGAACAGCAGCACGTTCAGGGTCATCTGCTCGAAGGCCGTCGTGGACAGCGCGTTGATCCCGTCCTCGACCGCCTCCCGCCGCGCGTCCGCGATCCACTGGAACGGCACCAGCTGGATGGTCTGGGCCAGCCGCCGCCCGCCCGCGCTCGGCAGCGGCAGGAACGTCACGGCGAGCGCGAACGACGCGTAGGCGATCAGCGTGGCGGTCGTCACGACGCGCCCCGGCACGATCCGCCCGAACCGGACGTGCTGCAGCACCAGTTGCGGGACCAGCACGGTCCCCCAGATGGCGAGGAACCCGATCAGTCCGAAGTGGAGTGCGTTGACCTGCGCTGTCGTCATGCTTCGACGTTATGGCGACCAGCTGGCCCGCCGGATCGGCCGAGAAGCCCGGCGACGATCACCGGCATCGGCCGAACGGCCGACATTTCACCGGGCTTCCACCTTTCGGGCCTGGTGGTCGTTGCGCCGCGGAGGTTAGATCGCGCCGGTACGCCCCTGACCGGAGGAAAGATGTCCCCTTCACCTCGCGTGCTGCGACGCTGCGTAGCGGCCACCGCCGCGGCGCTGGCCGCCGTCGCGGTTTCGGCCGCGCCCGCATCCGCGGCCCAGCCGTCCGGCACCACCGACGTCCGGCTGATCACCTTCAACGACTTCCACGGCAACCTCGAACCGCCGTCCGGCTCGTCCGGCCGGGTCACCCTGCCCGACGGCTCGACCGTCAACGCCGGCGGCGCGGCCTACCTGGCCACGCACGTCAAGCAGCTGGAGAGCGAGGTCAGGAACTCGATCCTGCTGTCCGCGGGCGACAACGTCGGCGCCTCGCCGGTGGCCTCCGCGTTGTTCCACGACGAGCCGACCATCGAGTTCCTCAACGAGATGGGCGTGCAGGCCTCCGTCGTCGGCAACCACGAGTTCGACGAGGGCTACCAGGAACTGCAGCGCATGCAGTTCGGCGGCTGCCACCCGACCGACGGCTGCCAGTTCCGCGACACCTACCGCGGCGCCGAGTTCCCGTTCCTCGGCTCCAACGTGTACTTCGACAACGGCGCGCCCGCGCTGCTGCCGTTCACCGTCGAGTTCTCCGGCGGTCAGCCGATCGGCGTCATCGGCGCCACGCTGAAGGACCTGCCGACCGTCGTCTCGGCCGAGGCGATCAAGGGCTTGGAGTTCGGCGACGAGGTCGAGGCCATCAACCGGACCTCCGGCTGGCTCGACCGGCTCGGCATCAAGGCCCAGGTCGTGCTCCTGCACCAGGGCGACAACACGCAGGGCGGCGGCCCGGACTCCTGCACCGTCAGCCCCGGCCCGGCCAGCCAGATCGCGAAGGGCGTCTCGGCGAGCGTCGACGCGATCTTCACCGGCCACAGCCACCAGCAGTACAACTGCTCGATCGCGGACCCCGCGGGCAATCCGCGCCCGGTGATCCAGGGCCTGTCGTTCGGCCGCCTGCTGTCGGTCGTCGACCTCAAGATCGACAAGCGCACCCGGGACGTGGTGCGCGGCGCGACCGTGGCGCACAACGAGATCGTCACCCGCGACGTCACGCCCGACCCGGCCGTGGCCAAGCTGGTCGACGAGGCCGTGACCAAGGCGGCGCCGATCGCGAACGAGCAGATCGGGACCATCACCGGCGACCTGAAGGCGGCCGGCGCCGCGTCCGGCGAGTCGGCACTCGGCGACGTGATCGCCGACGCGCAGCTCGAGGCCACCGCCGCCAACGGCGCGCAGATCGCCATCACCAACCCGGGCGGCATCCGCGCCGACCTCAACTACGCGTCCTCGCCCGCTGGCGAGGGCGACGGCGTGGTGACCTACGGCGAGGCGTTCACCGTGCAGCCGTTCGGGAACATCATGCAGACCATCACGCTGACCGGCGCGAACCTGAAGAACGTGCTCGAGCAGCAGTGGACCGCCACCACCACGCGGATCCTGCAGATCTCGTCGTCGCTGCACTACACCTACTCGGCGTCCGCGCCGGTCGGGTCGAAGGTGCGGGACATCACGGTGAACGGCACGCCGGTCGACCCGGCGGCCACCTACCGGGTGTCGGTGAACAACTTCCTCGCCGGCGGCGGGGACGGCTTCACCGAGTTCACCAAGGGCACCGACCTCGCCGGCGGCCCCGTGGACCTGGACGCGCTGATCGCGTACTTCGGCGCACACTCGCCGGTCACGCCGCCCCCGGCCGACCGGATCACCGTCGTCGCGTAGTTCCGTTGCCGGTGTGCGGCTCGGGTTGCCCGGGCCGCACACCGGTTTTCGCGCGGTCGACGTCCGGGCTGCGGTACAGGACCTCCGGGATCTGGGCCAGTTCCGAGCGGCGCAGTTTCCCGCCGAGCCCGTAGAACTCCTGGAAGCTCATGATCAGCGGCCGCCACCGGTCCGGGTCGATCCGGTCGGTCGTGCCGGGCATGCGGATCTCGTCGTGCACGTGGACCTTCTGCACCCGCAGTTCGAAGCACAGGATGCTGCCGAGCTGCGCTTCGTCGTCCGCCGCGACCGGGTGGATCGCTTCCACGACCGCCTCCATGGCCACCGGGCACTCCGCGACGCGCGGCGGCGCCACCGTCGACGACGGCACGGCGGTCAGGCCGGCCACGCCGAACTTGTCCGCCTCGTAGCGGTATCCCCGGCGCAGCTTGGATTCCGGGACCGCGGCGGTGCCGGTGGTGCGGGCGAGCCGGTCGACCGCGTCGACCTCGCACACGGATGGCAGGTTCAGCACGCACTCCCTGGTGCGCCGCAGGTTCCGGGCGGTCTGCGACCGGGCGCCGATGCCGATGATCGCGCGCCAGCCTAGCCAGAACGCCGACGAGATCGGGGCGAGGTTGGGGGTTTCGCCGGCCGTGCTGACGAGCACCACCGGCGTGCCGAAGTACAGGATGTTCGGCTCGATCTCCACGTGTGTCACGGTTTCAGCTTCACGATCCACCGATGGCGCCGCTGGCGGGAAACGGACGCGTCGTTCGCCACGGAGAGCGATCCCCGGTCGTCCCATTGAGCGATATTCGTGTTGGCCCGTATCGATTGCTCAAGCCGCGCGTCTAACCAGACGACATGACTTGAATGACGGAGGTGGAACGGGTGACCTCGGAGCGGGCACGGCCGGACGAGACCGACCTGCTGAGCCTGCACGAGGCTATCGCGGAACTGCACGCCTCGCAGGGCGACTTCCGCACGGCCTACGAGCACCTGAGGACAGCGCTGGGCATCGCGCGCACCGCCCGTCCGCAGATCCCGGAGCAGTTGCGCCGTGAGTTCGACCGCCTCCGCCGCGAGCGCGCCCAGGCCCGCGAGGAAAGCCTGCGGGACGCGCTGACCGCGGTCTACAACCGCCGTTACCTGGACAACCGGCTCGCCGACCTGCTCGGGGACGCGCGGACCCCGTTGGCGGTCGCGTTGATCGACATCGATCTGTTCAAAAGCGTCAATGACACGTTCGGTCACTTGATCGGTGACCAGGTGTTGCGACGGGTGGCCGAGTTGTTGCGCGAAGGCGTGCCCGCGCCGGGGTTTTGCGCGCGTTACGGCGGCGAGGAGTTCATGCTCGTGCTGCCGGAGGTCCAGCCGGGGACGGCGCTGCGGATAGCCGAGCACGCCCGGCGCCGGGTGGCGCAACACGCCTGGTCAGAGATTTGCCCCGGGCTCGGCGTGACGATCAGCGTGGGTGTTTCGCACGAGCCGGTGAGCGGCCCGGAGCAGCTGCGGATGGCCGACGACCTCCTTTACGCCGCGAAGCACGCCGGGCGCAACCGGGTCGCGTACCGCGAACGCGGCGGAGTCCGCGTGCTTGAGCACTGTCAGTAATTGGCGGCGGTCGTTTCCCCGTTTTGCCGGTGTGCGGCATCACCCCGTTTGTCGCACTCGGCCCGCTTTGGCGCACGCTATGTAAAAAAATCAGCAGGAGGGTGTCGTCAGGACCCGCGAGTATCTCTACGATAACGATGCTCGCCGTCCCGGCGATGATCACTGAGACGGTCCCCTCCCGGCGGGCCGGCGCGACCGAGGGAGAGGAGACCGGGTGCCAGACGACCACGCCGCAGGCCCCGGTCACAGAGCCGATGACGACGCCCCCAACGGCCGGCGACGCAGGCGTTCCCTGGACACGCACGGCGGCATCAACGTTTCGGATCTGGTAGCCCAGCACACCGGATACCGCCCGAGGTTCGATGGCGCCCGGTCGAACGCGCACACGGCGCCCGCGGACCAGGCGCCGCCGGTGGCGCGGCGGAGCGCACCCCCGGCCCGCCCGGAGCCGCGCGCGCCGGAGCCCCCACCGCAACGCCGCTCCCCGGCAACCGGCCGCACGGCAGGCGCGCCCCTGCCGCCCGCCCAGCAGCCCCGCCGAGCCGTACCCCCACGCCGCGGCGCGGTTGCGCCAGCTGGTGAGGTCTCGCCCGAGACCCCGAACGGTTTCGCCCCGAAGCCGCTACCCGGTGCCGCGGAGGGACCGGAGCCCTCGGGCCGGGCTGCTGCGCCGGGCCGCCACGCAGGTGGTTTCGCCGAAGCGCCAGAGCCATCGGGCCGGGCTGGGGCGCCGGGCCGCCACACCGGGGGCTTTGCCGAGGCGCCGGAGCCGTCGAACGGTGCCGCGCACCCGAGCGGCTTCACGAAGACCCCGCCTCGCGCCGACGCACGGCACGCGAGTGGTTTCGCGGAGCCGTCGGAGCCGTCGAGCCGGGCTGCGGCGCCGGGTCGCCACACCGGGGGCTTTGCCGAGGCGCCGGAGTCCTCGAACGGTGCCGCGCACCCGAGCGGCTTCACGAAGACCCCGCCCCGCACCGACGCACGGCACGCGAGTGGTTTCGCGGAGGCGCCGGAGCCGTCGAGCCGGGCTGCTGCGCCGGGTCGCCACACCGGCGGTTTCGCCGAGGCGCAGCCCTCGAACCGCGCGGCTGCGCCGAGCCGTCCCGCCGAACCAGCCCGCCGGAACGGCGCCCCCCAGCCGGCGAGCCGCGCTGACGCCCGGCACCCGAGCAGCTTCCTGGAAGCACCCCAGCCCCCTGCCGAAGCGCCACGCCACCCAAGCGGTTTCGCGGAGGCCTCGAACGGCGCGGCGGCTCCTGCCCGCCGTGCACCCCAGCCCGACCGCGCCGACGCGCGGCACCCGAGCGGTTTCGCCGAGGTGCAGCCCTCCGGCCGTGCGGAGGCTCCCCGGCACCCGAGCGGTTTCGCCGAGATCCCGCAGCCTTCCGTCCGTGCGGAGGCCCCGCGCCGCCCGAGCGTGCCGAAGCCTTCCGGCGGTGCCGCTGCCCCAGTGCATCCGAGCGGCTTCGTCGAGGCCCCGAACGGCGCGGCGGCTCCTGCCCGCCGTGCACCCCAGCCCGACCGCGCCGACGC